>WFXV01000020.1 GCA_015490435.1 Thermaceae bacterium | reverse complement strand
CCCATGCCTATCCGAGCTCCGAGGCGCGGAACGCCTACCTACCCGAGTGGCTCCACTTCTACAACTGGCACCGGCCGCACACCAGTTTGGGCAACCAGGCACCGGTCTCAAAGTTGGGGCTTAGCGTGAACAACGTGGTGAGACTGCACAGCTAGCGAAGCGCTTAGAAGAGGTCGTCCACCTCGGTGATGCGTCGGGCCCAAAGGCCGGTTTCGGGGTCTAGGGGATCGGCTTCCTTCATCGCCAAGACGAGCGCCCGGACCGCGGGGTCGGTAAGCCTTTGGGCGGCGTAGCGCTCGTGGTGTAGCCGCACCTGCACCGCCCCCCGCCATCCGGGAAGCAGGGGCTTTTCCGGCAGGCGGGGGAGCCAGGGTTCCAAAAGGGCGGTGAGGATGCGCTCCACGGCCCGGTAGGGCCGGACCGCCTTGCCCACGTCGTGGAGGAGCGCGGCCCGCACCACCTCCGGGGGCGCTTCGGGGTAGCGGGAAAGGAGCGCCTTCGCCACCAGCACCGAGTGCTCCCGGTCCCGGGGGTCGAGCTCGGCGTAAAGCGCGTGCTCCTCGGGGAGGATCCGGTCCCTGGCCCAGGCGTCGTCGGGGCGGGCGACGCCGAAGATTGCTCGGAATCCGCGGACGAGGCGTTTAAAGCTCGGCAAGCGCCTTGGCCCTTTCCAGCACCCGGTCGAACATTTCCGGGGTCAGCCTGCCGGTCTGGGTGTTCTGGCGGGAGACGTGGTAGCTGTCGAGCAGGACCCGCCCCCCGGGGAGCGGGTATTCGGCCCCGTGGGCGAAGGGGTGGTCCCGCTTTTTGAGCTTGAAGTGGTCCAAGAGGGCGTCGTGGGCGATCCGCCCGAGGGCCAGGTAGACCTTGAGGTTCGGGAGCAGGGCGAGCTCGCGCTCGGTCCAGTGGCTGCAGGCCTGGATCTCCTCGCGGGTGGGCTTGTTCCCGGGCGGCACGCAGCGCACGGCGGCGGTGATGTAGACGCCGAAGAGTCTTAGGCCGTCCTCCCGGTGGGTGCTCGTGGGCTGGTTCGAGAGCCCGGCGCGAAAGAGCGCGGCGTAGAGGAAGTCGCCGGAGGCGTCGCCGGTGAAGACCCGGCCGGTGCGGTTCGCTCCGTGGGCGCCGGGGGCGAGGCCGAAGATCAGGATCCGCGCCTCGGGGTCGCCAAAGCCCGGGACGGGACGCGCCCAGTAGTCCCAGTCCCGGTAGGCCCGGCGCTTCTTCCTGCCCACCTCTTCGCGCCAGGCGACCAGACGGGGGCAGCGGCGGCAAGCGACGATCTCCCGGTGAAGGGCTTCGAGCTCGGCTAGAGCCATTCCACCTCCCCGCTTTCGGTGCGGTATAGCGCGGCGAAGGCCGGCACCCCGAGCGCCCTTTCGAGGCGGCTGGCGGTGGCCACCGCGTGGGCGCGGGCGGCGGCGGTGGGGTCTTTTGCTTCCTTCAGGTTTTCGCGGATGAGGCGGGCGGTAGAAGGGAGGGCGGGGCGTTCCCCGAGCGCGTCCTTGACCGCCCCGCAATCGGTGTGGCCGAGGACGACCACCGCCTCAACGCCGAGCCCGGCGGCGAAGCGGAGGGACTCGAGCGCGTGCTCCGTGGCCACGTTCCCGGCGGTGCGGACGACGAAGAGCGCCCCCGGCTCGGCGTCGAAGATCCGGTTCGGGTCCACCCTGGCGTCGGCGCAGGCGAGCACCGCCACCTGGGGGGCGTGCGCTTTGGGGAGCGCGGGGCGCCTAGCGAGGAAGCGGCGGTTGCCCGCTTGGAGCTCGGCTAGAGCGGGATGTTCCCGTGCTTCTTCCACGGCCGCGACTCCTTCTTGTCCCAGAGCGTCTCCAGGTGGCGGACGAGCTGCTCCCGGGTGGCCTCGGGGTTGATCACGTCGTCCACGTAGCCCCGGGCGGCGGCGACGTAGGGGTTGTCAAAGGCCCGGCGGTACTCCTCGATCTTCTTCCGGCGCACCGCCTCGGGGTCTTTGGCCTGCTGGATCTCCCGCTTGTAGATGATGTTGGCGGCGCCCTCCGCCCCCATCACCGCCACCGCCGCGGTGGGCCAGGCGAGCACCACGTCGGCCCCCATGTCCTTCGAGTTCATCGCGAGGTAGGCGCCGCCGTAGGCCTTGCGGACGATCAGGGTGATCTTGGGCACGGTGGCCTCGGCGTAGGCGTAGAGCATCTTGGCGCCGTGGCGGATGATGCCGCCGTGCTCCTGGGCCACCCCCGGCAAGAATCCGGTCACGTCCACCAGGGTGAGGATGGGCACGTTGAAGGCGTCCAGCGTTCGGATGAAGCGGGCCGCCTTGTCGGCGGCGTGGATGTCGAGGGCGCCGGCCATGAAGCGGGGGTTGTTCGCGACGATGCCCACCGGCATGCCCCCGAGCCGGGCGAAGCCCACGATGATGTTCTTGGCCCAGCCGGCGTGGATCTCGAGGAACGCGCCCTCGTCCACCAGGGTGCGGATGACCTGGTGCATGTTGTAGGGGCGGCGGGGGTCGGGAGAGACGAGCTCAAGGAGCTCGGGCGTCTTCCGGTCGGCGGGGTCCGTGCTCGGCTTGATCGGGGGCTTCTCGCGGTTGTTCTGGGGGAGGTAGGGGAGCAGTTCCTTGATCAGGTCGAGCACCGCCTCGTCGCCGTCGGCCTCGAGGTGGGCGACCCCGGAGACCTGGGCGTGGACGTCGGCGCCGCCCAGCTCCTCGAAGGTGACCTCCTCCCGGGTCACCGACTTGATCACCTCGGGGCCGGTGATGAACATGTAGGAGGTTCCCCGGCTCATCAGGATGAAGTCGGTCATCGCCGGGCTGTAGACCGCGCCGCCGGCGCAGGGGCCGAGGATCGCCGAGATCTGAGGCACCACCCCGGAATAGACCGCGTTCCGGTAGAAGACCTCGCCGTAGCCCGAGAGGCTGTCCACGCCCTCCTGGATGCGGGCGCCGGCGGAGTCGTTGAGGCCGATGATGGGGGCGCCCACCTTGACCGCCATGTCCATGATCTGGGCGATCTTCCGCCCGTGCATCTTGCCGAGGGAGCCCCCCAGCACGGTGAAGTCCTGGCTGAAGACGAAGACCTTGCGGCCGCTGATAGTGCCGTAGCCGGTGACCACGCCCTCGCCGGGGGCCTCGATTCCCTGCATTAGGGGGGTCTCGATGTGTTCGACGAAGGTGCCGAGCTCGACGAAGGAACCTTCGTCGAGCAGGTAGTCGATGCGCTCGCGGGCGGTGAGCTTGCCCTGCTTGTGCTGCTTTTCGATGCGCTTTTCCCCGCCGCCCGCGAGCACCCGCTTTCGCCTTTCCTCCATCTCGGCGATCAGCTCTTCGAGCAGAAGGCGGCTGGGATCGGCCATGGCCCTAGGATACCGGCTCGGGATCTCGGGTAGCGGGGGCTTCGCCCGCGGGCGGATGGTAGAATGTTTCCACTCAGGGAGGTGGGACGGATGGTGCGGTGGCTTGCTCCTTTGTTTCTTTTGTCGGCGGTGGCGGTGGCCGCTTGCGTGCCCAGCCAGCGGGTGCCCGAGTGGCGGACGACCGATCTGAAGGGGGTTCCCGGGGTCGCCGGCTACCACTACCGGGTCCAGAAGGCGGAGCTCCTTTGCCGGGTGTTTTCCGACCAGCGCCTCCGGCCCCTCCCGGTCATGCTCGCCTACTACGTCGACCTGCCCCGGGGGCTCGGCATGGTCGAGTACCCGGCTTCGCCCGAGGATCTTTTGCCGCCGAAGGATGGGGAGGGCCCTCGCGTGGTGCCGACACAGACGGTGCTCTTCCTCGGGGACCTCTCGAGCACGGAGGCCCGGGCGGCGGCGGAGGAGATCCTGAAAAGCGGCGAGGTCGAGATCGCGCTTTTGGACCCCGAGCTCTCGGTTCCGGAGGAAATCGCGAAGCTCTTGGTCCGGGTCCCGATGCTCTTTCGCTACGATCCGGGGCGCGCGCGGCGGCTTTTGGCGGAGGGTGGCGCGGTCTTGGACCTCGAGCGGCTCGGGCTCATGGACCTCTATTTTCTCGGGCGAAAGTGAAGGACCCGGGGCGCGTTGCCCCGGGCCCCTTTTTGCGGGCGTTCAGTCCTTGAGCTTCTTCACCGCCTCGATCATCGCCGGCAGCACCTGGCGGACGTCGCCGACGATGCCGTAGTCGGTCTCCTTGAAGATGGGAGCGTCGGGGTCTTTATTGACCGCCACCACCACCTTGGACTTGTTCATGCCCGCCTGGTGTTGCACCGCGCCCGAGACGCCGAGGGCGATGTAGAGGTTGGGCTGGACGGTCTTGCCGGTCTGGCCCACCTGCTCGGCGTAGGGCCGCCAGCCGGCGTCCACTACCGCCCTGGTGGCGCCGACGGCGCCGCCCAGGAGGTCAGCGAGCTCTTCCACCAGCTTGAAGGCCTCGGCCGAGCCCATGCCGCGGCCGCCGGTGACCACCACCGGGGCCTCGGTGAGGGAGACCCGCTTTTTCTCCTCCTGGATCTTTTCGAGCACCTTGACCTTTTGTTCAAGCTCGCCAAGCGCGACCTCGAGCGCCTCCACCTGGCCTTCGCCCTTGGGCTCGGCGAGCGGGGCGGTGTTGGGTTTTACGCTGATCACCACCGGGTAGGCGGCCTTTTGCTTTTCCAAGACGCGGTTTAGGAAGGTATAGCGCTTCGCTACCACCGCGTCGGCCGAGGGCTCGAGCTCGAGCACGTCCTCCAAGAGCCCCGCGTCCAACCGGGCCGCGAGCCTCGCGGTCCAGGTGCGCCCGGTGCGGCTCGCCGGCGCCACCACCGCCTTGGCCCCGGCCTTCTGGGCCGCGGCGTGGGCAGCCGCGGTCCACTTCTCGGCGGTATAGTCGGCGAACTCGGGAGCGTCCACCACGTAGAGGGTGTCCACGTACTTCTTGGCCTCTTCCGCCACCTCGCCGATTCCGGAGCCGACGACGAGGCCGGCCACGGAAACGCCGAGGGCCCCGGCCACCTCGCGGGCGCGGGTGATCGCCTCGAGCCCGCCCTTCTTCGGTTTCTTGCCGTCGTGGTCGATGAATACCAGGACCATCGCTGCCTCCCTAGATGACCTTGGCCTCCTCGTGGAGGAGCTTGACGAGCTCCTCGGCGGCTTTCTCGGGTTCCTTGGTGCCGTCCAGAATCTTCTGCTTGCGCTCGATCTGGACGATCTCCTGGGAGAGGATCTCGACCTTGGTGCCGCTCACCCCGAGCTCTTCGGCCGGGATTTCCTTGATCTCCTTTTTCTTCGCCTTCATGATCCCGGGGAGGGTGGGGTAGCGGGGCTCGTTCAGGCCCTGCTGGGTGGTGAGGACGGCGGGGAGTGCCACCTCCACCACCTGGGCGCCCTCGTCCATGTCGTGCTTGGCCTTGGCCTTCCCTTCGTCCAAGAGCTCGAACTGGGTGGTCCAGGCGACGCTGGGCCAACCCAGTGCCTCGGCCACCGCCGGGCCCAGGGCGTAGCTGTCCCAGTCGGCCTGCTGGCCGCCGGTGAAGACCACGGTGGGGGCTTCCTCTTCGAGCACCTTGGCCAGTGCCTTGGCCTCGGTGATGGGGTCCACGTCGCCCTCGTACTTGACGAAGACCGCCCGGTCCGCGCCCATCGCGAGCGCGGTGCGGATCGCCTCCTTGGTGCGCTCGGGCCCGAAGGCGACGATCACCGCTTCGCCGCCGTGCTTTTCTTTCAGCTGGATGATCTCCTCGACCGCGTACTCGTCCATCTGGTCGAGGATCATGGTGGCGCCGGAGAGGTCGATCCGGCCGCCCTCCTCCCTGAGCTTGGCTTCCCCGTCGGGGACCTGTCGGATGATGGCTACGAACTTCATCGCGCCTCCTTTCCTAGGGGATGTTCTTCTCGATGTGGCGGGCGACGATCACCCGCTGGATCTCGTTGGTGCCCTCGTAGATCTGGTTGAGCTTGACGTCCCTAAGGAGCTTTTCCACCGGGAAGTCGTTGACGTAGCCGTAGCCGCCGTGGATCTGGATCGCTTCGTTGGCGGCGTCGAAGGCGATCTCCGAGGCGTAGGCCTTGGCGATCGCCGAGGCGTAGATGTGGCGGGGGTCGTTTTGGTCGGCGAGCCAGGCGGCGTAGTAGGTGTACATGCGGGCGGTCTCCAGCCCGATCATCATGTCGGCGAGCTTGAACTGGATGGCCTGGAAGTCGATGATCGGGCGGCCGAAGGCCTCCCGCTCCTTGGCGTACTTGGCCGCCTCTTCAAGCGCACGCCGGGCCACCCCCACGCTCCCCGCCGCCACCGGGATGCGGGTCTTGTCGAGGGTGAGCATGGCGATCTTGAAGCCCTCGTCCTCCTCGCCGAGGCGGTTTTCGAGCGGGACCTTGACGTCCTCGAGCACCATCTCGTAGGTGGGTGCCGCCCGCTGGCCCATCTTGCCGTGGATCTTGTTGAAGGAGACCCCCTCCCGGTCCCGCTCGACCACCAGGGCGACCACCCCCTTGTGCCGGAGCTCGGGGTCGAAGGTGGCGAAGACCACGGTCCAGTCGGCCTCGGCGGCGTTACTGATCCACATCTTGGTGCCGTTTAGCACGTAGCAGTCGCCGACCCGCTCGGCCCGGGTCTTGAGCGCGGCGGCGTCGGAGCCGTTTCCGGGTTCGGAGAGGGCGAAGGCGGCGAGGGCAGGCTTTTCGGTGAGCGGCCTTAAGAAACGCTCTTTTTGCTCGGCGTTTCCGGCGATGAGCACCGGGGTGATGCCGAGCTCGCTGGCCATCGGGATGGTGTAAAAGCCCATGTCGGCCCAGCCTAGCTCCTCGCCGATGATCACCTCCTCGACCAGGCCGAGCCCGAGCCCCCCGTTTTCCTCGGGGATGCTAACGTTCAGGAGCCCGATCTCGTGAAGCTTTTCAATGAGCGGCCAGGGGACCTCTTCCTTTTCGTCGTACTCCTTGGCCACCGGCGCCACCTGCTCCCGCGCGAAGCGGCGGGCGAGCTTTTGCAGCTCGATCTGTTCCTCCGTGAGCGAGAAGTCCAGCGCCATCGTCACCTCCCGGCCGGGCCCATCTTTGACTCAGTATAAGTTTTTGGCCCGGACCTGCAAGTCCGGACCTATCGTAACGTTTCTTACTGCGGCCGGGGGAAAAACGTTATGGGCGGCTTGAGCCCGGAGAGCAGCCGGACGTAGGCGCGGGCGCTCACGGGGTAGCGGCCGTGCTCGGGATAAACCGCGTGGATGGGGAGGACGATCTTGGGGCTCGCCTTGTGCACCACCAGGCCCACCTCGGTGCAGGCGAGGGGGAGGTAGGCGCCGAACCCGGTGGTCGCGAGGGCGCAGGCGGCGCGGACGTCGGCGGCGTGGTGGGGGCTTTCCGGGAGGTGGCCGGTGGCGTGCTCGAGCACCCGCCTGAGCAGGCTCCCCTCCGGCGGCAGGACCAGGGGCAGCTTGGGAAGCGGCGTTTCCGCGAGGCTCTCGGGGGCCAGTAGGCCCCAGGGCTGCTCGCCCACCTCCTCGCTCGCCACCTCCCGGGGCAGGAGGGACTCGGGGCCGGCGAAGAGGCCGAGGGCCACCTGCTGCCGGGTGACGAGCTCGAGCACCCGCTCGGGGGTGCCGACCTCGAGCCGGATGGGGAGCTCGGGGTACTCCTCGTGGAAGGCCCGGATGCCGAGCGCGGCGTAGCTCAAGAGCCCGGGCGGCACGGCGACGTGCAGGGGGCAGGCGGGCACGCCGACCTTCTCGCTGATCGCCCGCTCGGTCTCGCCGGCGAGGGAGAGGGTTTGCTCGGCGAAGTTGAGGAGCAGCTTGCCGGTGGGGGTGAGCTCGAGCCCCTCCGGCGTCCGGAAGAAGACCTCGGTGCCCAGCTTCTTCTCGATCTCGGCGAGGGTGCGGCTCACCTGGGGCTGGCTGATCCCGAGCTCGTCGGCCGCCGCCGAGACGCTCTTCCGCCGGGCCACCTGGCGGAAGATCTGGAGCTGGCGGAGGCTGAGTTTCAGGGTGCGCATGGCCTAGAGCCGGGCGAGGCGGCCGCTTGCGAGCAGGAACCCGATCGCGAGCAGGAAGACGCCCACCGCTTCCAGGAGGGGGGTGCTCAGGATCTGGAAGATTACGCCCAGAAAGACGAGGCCGCCCGCGAGCTCGAGCCCGCTCCCCGGGCGGTCGCGGCCGAGCTCGTAGAGCAAGAGGCTAAAGGAAACCACCCCGAGCGCCTGGATCGCCACCTCGAGCAGCCCGAGGCTGGGTAAGACCCCAAGCGCGGCGTTCGCGCTGAAAAAGGCGCTCGCGAGGAGCAGCATCCCCCCGAAGGCGTGCTTTTGCTTCTGGCTCAGGGCGTAGACGCAGAGCAACCCCGCCCCCATGGTGAGCTGGGCAAGGCCCCAGTAGAGGAAAAGCGGCTTGAGCAACGCGGTGGAGAGGAAGTTCACGTACACCGCGCCCAGAAAAAGCCCAAAGAAAAAGCCGAGCAGGCTGCCCAGCCGGAGCAGGTTCAGGCAGCGCGCGCCGGCGGCGGTGCGGTTTTTCTTGCTGGCCTTGCTCGCCATCGCACTCCCTCCGTCGGTCCATGGTAAAGGCCGGGCGCCCGCGGGCGCCCGGCGAGCTAGGAGTAGGGTCAGGATTTCTGCGCCTCCTCGGCGAGTTCCCGCTCGATCCGGTCGATCTCCTCCCAGCGGCCCTCCTTCTTGAGCTTCTCGATCCGGGCGAGGTACATCTCCTCGCTGGACATCGAGAGGACCTGGCCGGGGGTCACGCCCAGGAAGGCCGCGCCCTTCTTGGCCGCCCACCAGAACATGTAGGCCCAGAAGAGCACGTAGGCCAGGTAGATGAGGGACTGGAGCGTATGGCTCTGGGGCGCGATCAGCGCGGGGACGAAGGTGGTGGGCGCGTAGATGTAGTTGCCCATCAGGTTGTCCCAGAAGTCGCGGGCCAGGGTGTAGGGCAGGTAGCCGAGGTAGAAGGCGGGCCAGATCAAGAGACCGGTGAGGTAGAGGAGGCCGGTCCGGCCGTAGTTCCGGAACTCACAGCCGATCATGAAGACGGTGCCAAGGCCGAGCAGGAGCCCGCCGAAGATGTCCATCGGCCAGGTGGTCTTCTCGCGGATGTGCTTGAGGCCCTCGGCGCTCACCTTGTGGAACTCCGGCCCCACGTACTTCTCGGCGAACTCGGGGGTGGCCCAGTGGTGGCCCTCCATGATGCCGAAGAAGGTGAAGCCCACCCACATCACGAAGGCGGTGATCGCCAGGTGCAGGCTCAGCGCGCCGAAGGGCTGCATCGAGCCGAAGACGGTGCGCAGGCTGAAGGGCATCCCCCAGCGGCGGGCGGCGTGCTCTTCGCCGGTGTGGACCTCGCGGCCCATCTCCGGGTTGATCAGACCGCACTCGGTGCCGAAGCCGGTCTTGGCCACCGCCGTGCCGAGGAGTGCGCCGATCAGGAGAAGCAGGAGGATGTTCGGCAGGTTGCCGGCGGTGAGCATGACCTTGGCCATCTTGGTCTTCTCGGGCGCCACGCCGAAGGCCTGCACCGCGAAGTCGTTCCCGGCAAAGGCGTTGTAGAGGATGATCACGAAGAAGAGCCCGAGGAAGGCGAGCAGCACCGCGGTGAGCGCGGGATAGGGGTTCTTCTCGGCGTAGGTGAGCCCGTCGGCCCAGCCGAGCTTACGGGCCTGGGCGACGTACCACTTGGTGTCCTGGCTCTTGAAGTACTGGGAGAGCTGAAGCTTCCGGAAGATGAGGAACGCGATCAACGCGCCCACCGTGGCCGAGCCCATCACCACGAAGCTCTTCAGGTTGAAGGCGGCGAACCCGCCGAGCAGGTGGTGGAGGGTACAGCCGCCGGCGACGCGGGTGCCCCAGGCGAAGAGGGCGCCGCCCAGCACGGTGAGGAAGAGCATGGGCTTGGGATACTTTACCCAGGTACGCCACTCGCCCTCGAGCCAGGCGAAGACCAGCGCCGCGATCATCGCGCCCACGATGACCCACTGGATCGAGGGCTGGTAGTCGGGCTTGGTGGCGATCAGGCTGCCGCCGAAGAGGGTGGTCTCGAAGGCGGCGTACATCCGGGCCATGCCGCTGGTGACGCCGATGAACTTGTGCTTGGGGTGGCCGAGGGGGATGAAGAGGTAGTTGATGACCTCTGCTGTCCCGGTGAGAACACCTGCCATCCACCAGGGCCACTGGCGCTTTAGCCAGTCCTTGCCTTTCCAGCCGTTTGCAAACTCCGCCACTTGTCTCACCTCCCGACTCCTACGAGCCGGGCGCATTCTCAAAGCTCTCATCTCCCGGGGGAATGACCGAATGGGTATACCCCGTATTGTGGGACAATTGTCCTAAATCCGCCGCCTTAGCACGGGGTTTGCCCCTTTGCTAAGATCGGCCTGGGGCGGAGGATCGCCCCAAAACCAACCCCTCCTTCGGGGCAGGGTGGAATTCCCGACCGGCGGTGAAAGCCCGCGAAGCCCGAAAGGGCCCGACCCGGTGGAATTCCGGGGCCGACGGTGAAAGTCCGGATGGGAGAAGGAGGTGAAGCGGGGCCAGGTCCCGCGCTTCGTGGATCGGCTTTCGGAGTACGACCGTCGTTTCCTGGAAAGGGCGCTTGCGCTCGCCGAGCGGGCTCGGGGGCACACCCACCCGAACCCGTTGGTGGGCGCGGTCCTGGTGAAGGACGGGAAGATCGTCGGCGAGGGGTTTCACCCCCGGGCCGGTGAGCCCCACGCCGAGGTCTATGCGCTAAGGGAGGCCAGGGAGGCGGCCCGGGGCGCGATCGCCTACGTGAGCCTCGAGCCCTGCGACCACACCGGCCGCACCCCGCCCTGCTCCCTCGCGCTCATCCGGGCCGGGGTCGCCCGGGTGGTGATCGCCGCCCGGGACCCAAACCCAGAGGCCGCTGGCGGGGCGGTTCGGCTCAAGGGCGCGGGGGTTTCCGTGGTGGAGGCGGGCTGGGAGGCGCGGGTCCGGGAGCAAAACCTCGCCTTCTTCACCGCGGTGGAAAAGAAACGCCCCTTCGTGCGCTTCAAGGCGGGCGCCACCCTGGATGGCCGGGTGGCGGACGCCCTGGGCAAGAGCCGGTGGATCACCGGCGAGGCCGCCCGCCGGGTGGCCCACGCCTTCCGCCAGGAGGCGGCGGCGATCGTGGTGGGGGTGGGGACGGTGCTCGCCGACGACCCCCGCCTCACCACCCGGGATCCCGACT
>WFXV01000019.1 GCA_015490435.1 Thermaceae bacterium | reverse complement strand
ATCTGGAGCGGCTCGAGGCCCTTTTCGCCGAGGCCCCCTCGGACCCCCTCGTCCGCTGGCTTTCCGAGCGGGGGCTCAAGGTGGTCAAGCTCTTCGCCGACGAGGGCCCCGAGATGGCCAAGGTCCTAAACCGCCTCGCGCTTTACATCGGTCCCCGCTACGGGGTGCTCGCGAAGTGCCTGAAAAAGCTCAAGGCCGCCCTCTCCACCGGCAAGCCCCTGGTGCACTCGCTGCAAAAGGCCGCCCCGGAGGAGATCCAGGCAGTGACCCAGCTCTGCACCCTCTTCAAGGACTACGCCTTCTTCGAGGAGTACCTCTACAAGGGGCGGATCGTGCGGGCGAAGCCGGCGAGGGACCCGCGCTTCATCAACTTCGCGAACGGCGGCTGGCTCGAGCGCTACCTCGCCCTCCTTTTGGAGCGCGAGCTCCCCGGCCCCAAGCACCTGCTCCGGGGGCTCCAGTTCACCCTCCCCGAGGGGGAGCAGGGCGAGCTCGACCTGCTTTTGCTCTGGCGCGACCGGGTCTTTTGGATCGAGGCCAAGACCTCCACCTTCCAGGACCGGATCCGCCGCTACGCCGAGCTCAGGAAGCGGCTCGGGCTCGCCCCCGAGGCCAGCTTCCTGGTGCTCCTCGACGTGCCCAAGGAGCGCCGCGAAAAGCTCGCCGGGCTCTACGAACTCTCGGTGATCGAGCCCGGCGAGCTGCTCGAGCGCATCCGCGCGCAGGCAGAGGCCTAGAGGATCGGGATCTCGTAGAGGTAGGTCACCTCGCCGTTGAACTCCCGTTTCCCCTGCTGGAAGACGGCGAGGCGGCCGACCACGCTGCCCCCGGCCCGCTGCACCAGCCGGTCCAGGGCCTTCATCGTGCCGCCCGAGCTCACCACGTCCATCACCAGCGCCACCTTGCGGTTCATGATCCGCTCGGCCCAGCGCCGGTCGAGCCAGAGGGTGTCGCTCGCCCCCAGGGTGAGCGAGGGGACCTCCTGGATCAGGGGGTCCTCCATGTAGGCCCGGCGGCGCTTGCGGGCGATCACGTAGGGGAGCTCGGTCATCTGGGCCAGCCGGTGGACCAGGGGAACCGGGCTGCACTCCAGGGAGAAGAGCAGCTCGGCCTCCTCGGGTACCTTCTCGGCGAGGAGCCGGGCCGCTTCCTCCACCAGCTCGGTGTCCCCCAGGAACTCGACGAGGGGGATCCGCATCCCCGGCAGGGTCTCCACCAGGGGGACGTGGCGGGTGACGTTGCCCACGGTGATCGGGTAGGTCTCCAGGGTGGTCATCTTGGTCTCCCGTCCTATTCTTCCGGCTTGAAGAGGGGCAGGTGCCCCAAAGCGATCACGTCGTCGCGGGGGGTGCCCTCGGTGAAGACGGCGAGGACGCCGATCACCTCGCCGCCGACGCTCTCGATCAGCTCGCGGAGCCCTTTCAGGGTGCTTCCGGTGGAGACCACGTCGTCCACGATCACCACCTTCTTGCCCCGGATCTTGCCGACGTCGGCGCCGTCCAGGACCAGGAGCTGGGGCTTTCCGGTGGTGATCGAGACCACCTCCCGGCTCACCGGGTTCTGCATGTAGGGCTTCGCGGTCTTGCGGGCGACTACGTAGGGCAACCCGGTCTTGACCGAGAGCGCGTGGGCCAGGGGAACCGCCTTGACCTCGGGGGTGACCAAAACCTCTGCCCCCTCGGGGAGGCGGCGGGCCATCTCCTCGGCCACCGCCTCGGTGAGCTCGGTGTCGCCGAGAAGGTTCAAGAGCGCCACCGCCACGTCGTCCCCCACCTTGACGATGGGGAGCTCGCGGCGGACCCCGGCGATCTCCACAGCGTAAGTCCTCATGCTTTCAGTTTATCCCCGGGAACCTATAATGGAGCCATGCTTAAGGCGAAAGTGGAGAACCTCGGGGTGGACCCGAACTCCGGGGGGGTGGTGGTCCTCCTGCGCGCCGAGAACGGCAAGCTCTTGCCCATCTGGATCGGTGCCCTCGAGGGCCAGAACATCGCCATCGCCCTCGCCGGGGAGAAGCCGCCCCGCCCCTTGACCCCGGATCTGCTCCTCAGCGTGCTCGAGATGCTGGGGGCCAAGCTGGTCCGGGTCGAGATCACCGAGCTCAAGGAGAACACCTTCTACGCCCGGTTGGTGATCGAGCACAAGGGGATCGAGTACGAGATCGACGCCCGGCCCTCGGACGCGATCGCCCTCGCCCTCCGGGCCGAGGCCCCGATCTACGTAGACGAAAAGCTCATCGAGGAGGCCGCGGTGGAGGAGGCCAAGGTCGAACCCCAGGGCGGGGTGGCCGAGGCCTGAGATAGGGCACAATCCCAGCTCGCGAGGCGGCTTAGAATCGTCCCATGCAGCTCGACGAAGCTACCCTTTCGGACCTTTGCGCGCGGCTGAACGCCTCCGAGACCTTTCAGAACGTGGCCAAGAAGGCAGGGGCGTTCTTGTTCCAGGCGCGCGAGCTTTCGGTCTTCCTCCGGATCGAGCCGGGCCGCTGCGCCGAGGCCCGGCTCGGCGGGACGCCGGAGGAGGCCGACTTCGTGATCGAGGCGAGCCCCGAGGCTTGGGAGAAGCTCGTTCGCGGCGAGCTCGACGTGGTGAGCGCCTTTACCCGGGGCCAGCTCAAGCTCAAAAAGGGGAACCTCTTCGCCCTGATGCCCTACGCCCAGGCGGCGAAGGCGATCTTCGAGGCCTTCCGGGCCTAGCGCCAGCCGCCCAGGACGTGCACGTGGACGTGGAAGATCTCCTGGCCGCCCTTTTCCCCCACGTTTACGATCACCCGGTAGCCGTCGAGCCCGAGTACCTTGGTCGCCACCCGGTTCACGGTGCGGAAGAGGGCGCCGAGCTTCTTCTCGCCGGTCTCGTCGTCGGGGTAGTCGGATAGCCGGTCCACGTGCTCCTTGGGCACCACCAACACGTGCACCGGGGCCTTGGGCCGGATGTCGTGGAAGGCGACGAAGTCCTCGTCCTCGTAGACCTTCTTGGCCGGAAGCTCACCGGCGACGATGCGGCAGAAGACGCAGTCCATACCGGTCAGGATACTAATAGCGCCTTGGCGAGGGCGCGGCTTGCTTCGTCGGCGTGGGACGGCAGCACGAGGGTGAGGGGGCGCGTAAGGCGAAGGCGCAGGAGTTGCACCCGGCGCACTTCGCCCGAGCGGAGCTCTCGGCGGACCGCGACGCGCGGCAGGAAGGCGGGGCCGATCCCCGCCTTGACCGCTTCTTTGAGCGGAAGAAGCCCAGCCACGACCGCTTTGACCGGGGGGCGTACGCCGTGGCTTGCGAGCGCGGCCTCGACCACCTCGCGGGTGCCAGAGCCAGGCTCCCGCATTAAAAGCGGAACCTTCTCCAGCGCGCTCGGGCTCACGCGCTTGCCCGCCAGGGGATGGTCTCTCGGGGCCACCAAGACGAGCTCGTCGCGGGCGAAGGGGTAGAGGGTGAGGTCCTCGCCCTCGAGCGGAGGGGGACCCTCGATGACCGCGAGCTCCGCCCGCCCCTCCCGCACCCGGCTGAGCGCTTCTTGGCTGTTCGTAGGGACGAGCTCGAAGCCGAGGGCGGGGACGCGGGCGAGCCGGGGCGGAAGGTGGAAGGCGGCGGCGGTTTGGCTGGCGGCGATGCGGATTTTGGCCTCGCCCTTGGTGGCGAGCTCGAGGATGCGGCCGAGGGCCCGGGCCAGGGGGAGGAGGCGGGCGCCGGTGGCGGTGGGCTCGAGCCCCTTTCGGGTGCGGACAAAGAGCGGGCCACCGGCGGCCTCCGCCAGCCGCCTCAGGCGGGCGGTGACCGCCGGCTGGCTGATCCCAAGCTGTTCGGCGGCCCGCCCCACGCCGCCTTGTTCCACCACCACCGCCCAGGTGAGGAGGGCTTCTAAAGGGAAGTCCTTTGCCGGCATAACTAAAGCTTATGGCATCGAGTATTGGATTTATTTGACTTATCTGCGCCTGCCGTTTTAGCTTGCGGACATGCCGTTTTCCCCCAGGCACCGCGCCGATACCTTGAGCGGGTTGCTCTTCGTGGCCCTGTTTGCCATCGCCGCGCTTCGGATCGCGGAGTGGCCCGGGATCCGGGAGCTCCGGCTGAGTCCGCTGATCGTCGGGATCGTGCTCGGAATGGTCTACGCCAATACCCTCCGCCACCGGCTCCCCGCCGCCTGGGTGCCGGGGATTCAGTTTTCCGCCAAGGTGCTCTTGCGGCTCGCGGTGGCGCTTTATGGCTTTCGGATCAGCTTCCAGGAGCTCGTCGCCGTGGGGCCTCCCGGGCTCATCGCCTCGAGCGTGATGCTCACCACCACCTTTCTCCTTGGGGCCTGGCTCGGGATGCGTCTTCTTCGTATGGACCGCGACACCACCCTGCTTACCGCTGCGGGAAGCAGCGTTTGCGGGGCGGCAGCGGTGCTCGCGACCGAGTCGGTGCTCGAGGCCAAGCCCTATAAGAGCGCGGTGGCGGTGGGGACGGTGGTGCTTTTCGGCACCCTCTCGATGTTTCTCTATCCGGTCTTGGAGCGCTCCGGGGTTCTTGGGCTTCCCCCCGAGGCTTACGGTGTCTACGTGGGGGCCACGGTGCACGAGGTCGCCCACGTGGTGGCCGCCGGTGCGGCGGTAGTGGGGGCGGCGGAGGCGGCGGTGATCGTCAAGATGACCCGGGTGATGCTGCTCGTGCCGCTTTTGCTGATCCTGGGCGCGATGGTCGCCCGGGGGCGGGCGAAGCTTAGGATTCCTTGGTTCGCGGTCGCGTTCCTCGGCGTCGCCGGTTTCAACTCGCTTGGGCTTTTGCCCCCGTCGTGGCTCGCCGCGATTCAGCACTTCGACACCTTTTTGCTCACGATGGCGATGACCGCGCTGGGGATGGAGACCGGCATGGAGAAGCTTAGGGCCGCGGGAGCGAAACCCCTCGCGCTCGCCGCCCTCTTGTACCTCTGGCTGGTGGGGGTGGGTTACCTCCTGGTGCGGCTGCTCTTTTAGGCCATTTGGCCTACAAGGGTGTAGCCCTCGGCGCCCTCGATCACGAAGGGAACGGTCTCGCCGGGCGCTGCCCTGCCCCTTACCCGGGCCTCGTAGTAGTCGGGGGTGTGGCCCCGGAGGAGGCCGTCCTCGGCCCGCTCCACGAGGAGGGTGGTTTGCCGCCCCAGCTTGGGCCGGATGCGCTCTTCGGCAAGCCTCGTCGCGAGGGCGATGAGCCTCCGGGTGCGCTCCTTCTTGAC
>WFXV01000018.1 GCA_015490435.1 Thermaceae bacterium | reverse complement strand
CGCGCTCGAGGGCACGCCCCGGGCGCGCTTCACCTTCATCGTCCAGGAGGATCCCCAGGGCCTCGCCCACGCGGTGAAGGTTGCCCGCGGCTGGCTCGGCGAGGACCCCTTTCTCATGTACCTCGGCGACAACCTCTTCGAAAACGGCGTCGGAACCCTGGTCGAGGCCTTCCGCCGCGAGCGGCCGAGCGCCGCCATCGCCCTCGTCGAGGTCCAGGACCCCCGCCAGTTCGGGGTGGCGGTGGTCGAGGACGGGCGGATCGTTCGCCTGGTGGAAAAGCCCAAGGATCCCCCCTCGAACCTGGCGGTGGCCGGGGTCTACGCCTTCACCCCCGCGATCCACGAGGTCATCGAGAAGCTCGAGCCGAGCGCCCGCGGCGAGTACGAGATCACCGACGCCATCCAGGGACTCATCGACGCCGGGGCGCGGGTGCTCGGGGTTCCGGTGGTGGGCTGGTGGAAGGACACCGGCCGCCCCCACGACCTGCTCGAGGCCAACCGCCTCCTCCTCGCCCGGCTCGCCCCCCGGGTCGAGGGCGAGGTCGAGGAGAGCCGCATCGAGGGGCCGGTGGTGGTGGAAAGGGGCGCCCGCCTCAAGAACGCCCGGATCCTCGGTCCCGCCCTGATCGCCGAGGACGCGGTGGTGGAGGACGCCTTCATCGGCCCCTACACCGCGGTGGGCCCGGGGGCGGTGGTCAAGGACGCCGAGGTCGAGCACAGCATCCTCGAGGCCAAGGCCCACCTCGAGGGCGTCCGGATCCACGGCTCGCTGCTCGGGGTGGGGGCGGAGGTCAAGAAGCTCGGGGGGCGCCCCCGCACCCCCCGGCTCATCCTCGGCGACCTCTCCCGGGTCGAGGTCCCTGACTAAAGTCCCTTCAAGAAGGCCAGAAGGTCGGCCATCTCCTTATCGGTAAGCGGCACCGCGGGCATCGTCCCGCGGCCGTTCCTTACAATCTCGGCCACCGCCTCGGGAGCGTTCAGGATGGGGTTTTGGGCGAGTTTCGGCCCGATTCCCCCTTCCCCCTTGGCCCCGTGGCAAGCGGCGCACTTCTCGGCGTAGACGATCTCCCCGGGGTTCTCGGCCCGAAGCAGCGCCTCGGCGGTTTGGATCAGGCCCTCCACCCGCTCCCGGGCCTCGCCGCCGCGGCTTAGGTACTCCTTCCAGGCGGCGATCGCGCGCTCGTACTCCCCGAGCTGGAAGTAGGCGTTGCCCAGGAACAAAAGCCCCTCGGGATCGGGGTCCACCCGGGTCACCACCGAGAGGATCTCGGCCGCCTCCTTGGGCCGGCCGGCGAAGAAGAGGATCATCCCGTAGCGGCGGTAGGCCTTCAGGTTCTTGTGGTCGAGCTCGATGACCTTGGTGTAGCCCTGGGCGGCGCGCTCGAGGTCGCGGAGCTCGAAGGCGTAGTCGGCATAGGCGAGCCAGGCCTCGGGGGTGTTCTCCTTCTCCGCCTTGGCCAGGAGCTCTTTTAGCCTTTTCGCCTCCTCGACCGCCAGCGCCTCGGTCACCGCGCCGCCCGGGAGGCGGGGAAGGGTGTAGTGCACCAGCACCGCCGCGAGCGCGATCCCGCCCGCAGCCAGGAGCAAAAGCCCCCAGGCGGGAAGCCGCGCCGCCGGTCGGGCCGCCCGCTCGGCCTCGCGCTCCCGGGCCACCCCGAGCTCCCGCTCGATCCAGGCGATGCGCTTTAAGATCCGGACCCGCTCGGGTCCGCTCATCTCCTTGGCCTCGCGCTTCAGGGCCTCGAGCTCCACCCTGAGCTCTTCGGGCCGGGGGTTTTCCGGAAAGGGACGGGGGGCCCCCCGGAGAGGCGCGAGCATCACCCAAAGCGCGAGCAGGAAAAAGCCGATGACCGCCAGGTAGACGAGGATCATTCCTCCTCCAAACGGCGCTCGAGCGCCCGAATCTCCTCCTCCGAGAGCGCGAGCTCGGCCTCGCGCCGCCTCGCCTCGGCCAGGTACCGCCAAAGCCCGAACCCGAAGACCAGGAGCCCGATCGCGGGCGCGAGCCAGAGCAGCCAGTTGATCCCCCGCTTAGGCGGGGCGTAGAGGATCCACTCGCCGTAGCGCTCCACGAAGTACTGCTTGATCGCCTCCTCGCTTTTGCCTTCCTTCAGCATCTCGGCGATCTGCCGCCGCATCTCCTGGCTGACCCCGGCGTTGGACTCGGCCGCACTCTCCCCCTGGCAGACCGGGCAGCGAAGCTCGGAGGCGATCCGGAAGACCTCGGGGGAGAGGTCGGGGGGCGGCTCGCCGGTCGGGGTCTGGGCGAGCGCAAGCGTAAAAAGCAGCAAAAGGGCCCAAACGCGCTTCACCGGAGCACCTCCTGGATGCGCTTTTCCAGGTCGGCCGCCTCGATCGCGCCGGCGTGGCGGTAGCGCACCCGGCCCTCGGCGTCGATGAAGAAGGTCTCGGGGACCCCGTACATCCCGTAGTCGATCCCCACCTTCCCCCGGGGGTCGTAGCCCTGCGGGAAGGTGAGGTCAAACCGCCGCACGAACTCGAGGGCGGCGGCCTCCTTGTCCTGGGTGTTGATCCCGAAAAAGAGCACCCGATCCCGGTACTTCCGCCAGCCGGCTTCGAGCACCGGCGCCTCCTCGTAGCAGGCGGGGTAGCACCAGCTGGCCCAGAAGTTGAGGACCACCGGCTTGCCCCGGTGCTCGGAGAGCCGGAACCGCTCGCCCCACTCGGCGCGGTAGGGGGAAAGGAGCGGGAGCTCGAAGTCGGGGGCAGGCTTGCCCACCAGTACCGACTTGAGCTCGCCTGGGTCCCGCTGCATCCCCCACCAAAAGAGCCCGCCGAGCACGAGCACGATGGCGAAGTAGATCCACTTCCTCACGCCGCCACCTCCGCGCTTTCCCGCCTACGCAGGGCAAAGCCCGGGAAGACGATGTAGAAGACCCCAAAGAGGATGATCCCGCCGGCGATCCAGAGCCAGAGCACCATCGGGGTGCGCACCAGCCGGAGCGTCGCCCAGCGCCCCTGCTCGGTATCGAAGGCCTGGAGGATCAGGTAGTCGTCGTTGTAGAGCCCGTAGTGCACGCTGGGGGCGGCGAGGGGGCTGTTCATCGTGGGGTAGTAGTGGAGCCGGGGGTACATCCGTCCCACGCCGGGCACCTCGACCTCGGCGATCACCGCGTAGCGGAACCCCTCGTCCCGGGCGTCGAGCCGGTGCAGGGTGAGGGGGACCCCGGCAACCACCGCCCGCTCGCCGACCTCCAGGGTCTTCTGGGCGTCCACCCGGTAGGCCTGGCTGAAGACGATCGCGAGCGCCGCCAGCGCCACCCCGAAGTGGACGAGCTGGGCCCCCACCTGCCGGCGGGCCCGGGTGAGGTAGGCGAAGACCGCCGCCAAGACCCCCCGGGCCTTCTTCCGCCAGGCGGCGACCCCGCGCCCGGCCTGGGCGAAGACCGCCACCAGGTTGTAGGCGAAAAGCCCCACCCCAAGGGCCACCCCGAAGGTGGCGCCGAGGAAGAGCGAAAGCGCCATGGAAAGCGCCAGCGCGCTCAGCATCACGCTCAGCGCCCGGGCGGCGTAGGCGTCGAGCCGGCCCCAGGGAAAAAGCGGCCCCGCCCCCATCAAAAGGAGCAGCACCGTCCCCAGGGGGGCGAAGACCGAGTCGAAAAAGGGCGAGCCCACCGAGACCTTGTCCCCGGTGGCGGCCTCGACGATCAAGGGAAAGAGGGTCCCGAGCACCACCACGAAGGCCATGGTGGCGAAGACCAGCGACGCCCCCAACAAGAGCCCCTCGCGGGAGACCAGGTTCAACCCGCCCACGTCCCGCACCTCTGAGGCCACCCGGGAGAGCAGGCTGAAGCCGACGAAGAGCACCGCCAGCAAGAACCCCAGGAATACCGGCCCCACCGCCCCCTCGACGAAGGCGTGGACCGACTGGATCACCCCCGAGCGGGTGAGGAAGGTGCCGAAGACGGTGGCGGCGAACGCTAGGGTGACGTAGGCGAAGTTCCAGGTCTTGAACATTCCCCGCCGCTCTTGCACCAGCGCGGTGTGAAGGAAGGCGACGAGCAGGAGCCAGGGGATGAAGGAGGCGTTTTCCACCGGGTCCCAGGCCCAGTAGCCGCCCCAGCCCAGGACCTCGTAGCTCCACCAGCCGCCGGCGAAGATCGCCGCGGTCAAAAAGCCGAAGGCAACGAGCGTCCACCAGCGGGTCTCGGCCACCCAGGACTGGTAGCGCCGGGCCAGCATGGCGGCCACCGCGTAGGCGAAGGGCACGCTGATCCCCACGAAGCCCAGGTACATGAGCACCGGGTGGACCGCCATCATCCAGTGGTTTTGCAAAAGGGGGTTCGGGCCCGGGCCCTCGGTGGGCGGGTTCGGCACCGGGGTGAAGGGGTTGGCGACGAAGAGCATCACCGCGAAGAAGAAAAGCTGCACCCCAAAGAGGGTGCCGAGCACCGCCGGGGCCATCCAGTAGTCCCGGAGCCTTCGGGCGGCGAACAGGGTGTAGAGCGCCTGGAAGGTGGCCCAAAGCAGGATCGAGCCCTCGAGCGCCGCCCAGAGGGTGGCGAACTTGACCCAGGTGGGGCTTTTGGTGGAGTGGTTCTTGGCGGTGTAGGCGATCGAGAAGTCGTCGGTGAGGAGCGCCCACTCGAGGGCGGCGAAGGCGAGGAGGGCGGCCAGGAAGGAAAAGACTGCCGCCCTTTTCGCCGCCTCGACGTAGCGGGCGTCCTTGGCCCACCAGGCGACCGCCGAGAGGACGAGCCCCAAGGCGGTGAAGACGAAGCCCAAGACGAGCGCGACGTTGCCCAAGAGCCCGGGGGTCACTTGGCCTCCTTGATCAGCTTGCGCACTTCCTCGGGGGTGTAGCCCTCCTTGGGGGGCTGGTAGGTCTCGGAGTGCTTGATGAGGAGGTTATCCCCGTGGAAGGTCTCCCCCGAAAAGCGTCCCTCCACCACCACTCCCTGGCGCTCCTTGAAGAGCGCCGGGGGTGTGCCCTTGTGGAAGACTGGCACCTCGGCCACGCCGTCGGTGAGGACGAAGCGGAGCTCGAGGGTCTTGGGGTCGAACTGGATCGAACCCTCCTTGACGATCCCCCCGAGGCGGATGCGCTTGCCCTGGTACTTGGCCTGGTCCTGGAAGTACTCGCTCGGGGTGATGAAGTAGACCAGGCTCTGCCCCAGCCCGCCCCAGATCATGTAGCCGATCGCCCCCACGACGACGAGGAGGCCGATCCAGTACTTCGCCTTCATGCCCCCCTCCTAAGGCGCAAGAGCAGGTAAGCGGTGTACCCGAGCAGGAAGGCGTAGGTCAGAACGTAGACGACCAGCACGAAGATCTGGTTACCCATCGCTCTCCTCCCTCGCCGCCTCGAAGGCGGCCAGTCGCCCCTTGATCCGCAAGAAGGCGAGGTAGAGCACGGTGAAGGCGAAGAGGTTCACGAGAAGGGGGATCAGCATCTCGGGCGGCATGTGGGTCTTCCGGTTGATCACGTCGATGGTCGCGGTCTGGTGGATCGAGCGCCACCAGTAGACCGACATGTAGGTGATGGGGATGTTCACCACCCCGAGGATCGCCACCGCCGCCGCCGCCTTGGCCCGCATCTCGGGGTCCTCGATCGCCTGGCGGACCAGGAAGTAGCCGACGTAGATGGCGATCATCACCGCCACCGAGGTGAGCCGGGGCTCCCAGACCCAGTAGACGCCCCAGGTGGGACGGGCCCACATCATCCCCCCGATCACCATCAGGAAGGAAAGCCAAAGCCCAATCTCGGCGCTGGCGGCCGAGAGCCGGTCGAAGGCGGGCCGCCCGCGCAAGAGGTAGAGGAGCGCGTACACCCCGGCGACGATGAAGGCGAGGTAACCGGTCCAGGCCGCCGCCACGTGCAGGTAGAGGATGCGCACCAGGTAGCCCTGCTGCACGTCGGGCGGCGCCTTGATCGCGAAGTAGAAACCGATGAGGAGGAGGAGGTAGCCCAGGCCCAAAAGGGCCGAGGATAGCGCGTCCAGTCCCGGGCGTTCCGTTCGCATGCTGCAAACAGGCTAGCCAGCCGCTTCCTAATGAAGATGAAAGCTCACCGAACTCATGGAAAAACGCCAAAAACCAAAGAATCCCGACCCATTTAACCGAGTAAAAACAGGCTGCATACGCGATGAATATCGCACAATCGGGACATCTACCCTAGTCTCATTTCCCCATAATCTTGCCTAGTTGGGAAAGTTTCGCTTTCCCGCTGGGAGGTGATAGGGCTATGAGGCAACGTATTGGCGCTTTGGGGCTCGCCCTTCTCCTCGGCTTCGTCCTCGCCCAGGGCGTGCCGGAGAAGGTCAGCCCCGAGGTCGCGGTCCAGAAGGGCTGTTTGAGCTGCCACGAGGGGATCGAGGACATCCGCGCCCCCGACTCCCCGATGATGATGCAGATCAAGGCCCTCGGCGCCGCGGCCGGGGACCCCGCCGGGTGTACCGTCTGCCACGGCGGCAACCCCAAGGGCCTCACCAAGGAGGAAGCCCACCAGGGCGCGCCCGAGATGTTCAAAAACGGGCGGGGCCCCAAGACCTTCTACCCCGACCCCGGCTCGATCTGGATCGCCGAGAACACCTGTGGGCAGTGCCACCCCGGCTACGCCTACCGGCTCAACCTCTCGCTGATGCAGACCGAGGCCGGGAAGATCCAGGGCAACCTCCACACCTGGGGCTTTTCCGAGACCTGGGACGGCCGCACCCCCTACGGCAACTACGACGTCAAGGACACCGACGGGCCGGTCCCCCAGGTGGGCACCGAGACCTACAAGAAGTACATGCTTGAGCTCAAGAAGATGTACCCCCAGGCCTTCCCCGACGAGCTCAAGCAGATCCCCGATCCCTCGGTCGAGGAGATCGAGAAAGACCCCAAGCTGGCCGCGATCACCTACCAGCGGCAGCAGTGCCAGCGCTGCCACGTGGGCGTGAAGGGCCGCGAGAAGCGCGGCGACTGGCGGGGCATGGGCTGCTCGGCCTGCCACATCCCCTACTCCAACGAGGGCTTCTACGAGGGCAACGATCCCACGATCCCGAAGGACGAGCACGGCCACATGCTCACCCACCAGATCCAGGCCACCCGGAAGTCCAAGGTCAAGGTGCACGACCTGGTCTACTCCGGGATCCCGGTGGAGACCTGCAACTCCTGCCACAACCGGGGCAAGCGGATCGGCGTCACCTTCCAGGGCTTGATGGAGTTCCCCTACGGCACGCCCTATAACGAAAAGGGCGGCAAGCAGCCCAAGCTCCACACCAAGAAGTACCTCTTCATCGCCGACGACGTGCACCACCGCGGGGTCTCGGGCAACGGCGGGATGCTCTGCCAGGACTGCCACACCACCATCGACATGCACGGCGACGGCAACATCTTCGCCACCACCCTGGCCCAGGTCGAGATCGAGTGCCAGGACTGCCACGGCACCGCCGAGAAGTACCCCTGGGAGCTCCCGATCGGCTACGGCGAGGAGTTCGGCCGGAAGCTCTCGGATAAGTCCCGCGGCCTGACCAAGACGCTGCTTCCCGAGACCCAGGCCTTCGCCACCGTCTACCCCGCCGAGGACGGCTACCTGCTCACCGCCCGCGGCAACCCCATGGGCAACGTGGTGAAGAAGGGCGATCAGGTCATCCTCCACTCGGCGACCGGGGCCGACTTCGTGGTGCCGATCCTCAAGGACATCAACCTGAAGAACGCCTGGAAGACCCCGGACGCCAAGGTGGCGATGGCGAGCGTGAAGAAGCACGTGGACGACCTCGAGTGCTACGCCTGCCACGCCTCCTGGGTGCCCCAGTGCTACGGCTGCCACGTCAAGGTCGACTACTCCGGCGGCAAGTCCGACACCGACTGGGTGGCGGGCGGCACCCAGCACGATGAGTCCGGCCAGACCGCCGAGAGCCCCTTGGGCACCCACGGGCCGAAGCGTCCGGGTAAGGCCAGCGAGTCCCGCTCCTACCTGCGCTGGGAGGACCCGGTCCTCGGCATCAACGGCGAGGGCCGCGTGACCCCGCTGATGCCCGGCTGCCAGGTGGTCTACACGGTGATCGACCGCGAGGGCAAGACCATCGCCCACAACGTGATCGCCCGCAGCCCTGACGAGGCCAAGCAGCTCGGGCAGTCCTTCATCCCGCTGGCGATCGACATGGCCCCGGCGCAGCCGCACTCGGCGCTGGCCCAGGCCCGCTCCTGCGAGTCCTGCCACAACAACCCCAAGACGCTGGGCTACGGCATCAACAAGAACATCTTCCAGACCAAGTACGCCGAAGACATCGTCGAGGACCTGATCGACGCCCGCACCGGCAAGGTCATCCCCGGCAAGTACCAGGTGCAGATCCCGGCGATCCCCGACCTGAAGTGGGATTGGTCCACGATCGTCGATCCCAAGACCGGCTTCCAGGTCCAGACCGTGGGCACCCACTGGCCGCTCTCGCGGTCCTTGCCCAAGTCGGTCCGAGACGGCATGGACCGCACCGGGCTCTGCATGGGCTGCCACAAGGAGATGACCAACCCCAAGGTCTGGGAGAAGGTCAGCACCCCGGGCACGCTGAACGACGTGCAGCACATCGACCTGATGCACAAGATGCTGATCGAGTACATGAAGTCGAAGGAATAGGCCCCAAGGGGCGAAAAGGGGCCGGCCGAGGCCGGCCCCTTTTCACAGAAATCATCGCCGAGGTGCCATGCTAGAACCGCTGGAGACGCCATGAAAAACCTCTTCCTCGCTTTCCTTTTGGTCTTCGTCCTGGGCGGCTGCAAGAAGAAGGCGGCCGCCGAGGGTACCCCCAAGGCCCCGCCCGCGGCCGAGGAGCCGGCGGCGCCGCCGGTGGTGGGGGCGGACGAGAAGGCGGGCCCCCTCTCCCCCGGCGCGATCAAGCCCCACAGCTCGACCTACGCCCACTCCGGCCTCTCCGCCACCGAGATCGCCAAGGTGGCGCTGATGCACCAGTCCCGGGGCGAGTACGCGAAGGCGCTCGAGGTCCTCGCCCAGGGCATCGCCGCTCACCCCAAAAGCGCCGCGCTCTACGCCGTCCGCGGCGCGCTCTACCTCGAGCTCGGCGAGTACGCCAAGGCCATCGCCGACCTCTCGAAAAGCCTCGAGCTCCACGAAAACCCCGACGTCCTGGTAAACCGCGCTCTGGCCTACAAGGCCTTCGGCCAGCGGGAGGACGCCCTCAAAGACCTAAACCGGGCGCTCGAGCTCGACCCCCACCACATCGCCGCCTGGTTCAACCGGGGCACCCTCTACCTGGAGGCGGGCGAGCCGGAAAAGGCCCTTTCCGACCTCGACCGCGCCGCAGAGCTCGCCCCCGAGGTCGCCGGCCCCTACTTCAACCGGGCGGTGGCCAAGTGGCAGCTCGGGAAGCGGGAAGAGGCGATTCGAGACCTCGAGAAGTTCATCGAGCTGGCGAAACCCTCAGAGTGGAAGGAGACCGCCAAGGAGCTTTTGGAGGAGTGGAAACGTGCGAAGGATTAGCGCCCTTCTCTTCGCCCTCGCCCTCGCGTTCGCGGCCTCGCCCGCAAGCCCCGGGGAGTTCTTCCAGAAGATCTTGGACGAGGCCGGGATGGTCTACGAGCGGCCCGAGGGGTACGCCGAGATGCCCCCTGAGCCGAACGAGATTCTGAACTACCTCTACCGGGTGAAAAACCCCGAGACCGGGGTCGAGATCCGCTACCTGGTGATCCCGATCAAGCGCATCGAGGTCGACTACGACGACCCCCACGCCTCGGCCCCCGAGCCCGACCACATCTTCAGCCTGCTCTTCCCAAGCCTTTTAACCCAGCTTTCGGTGGACGGCCACTACCGGGAAAAGGAGTACCCGAGCCTCGAGGCCCGCAAACTCTTCAACGCCGAGTGGGCGGCGGCCGGCACCTTCACCCCGAACCCCAAGTTCGCGCCTTACGCCCACGGTTTCATGGTGGCGATGCACCGGATCGGCCGGGCCGACGCCTTCGAGATCTACCTCGCGAACGACCTCGAGGCCCTAAAGGAGGCGGTGCTTAAGACCCAGACTGCCCTCCGCTTCCGCTAGCCCTCGATCACGAAGGGGAAGAGCAGGCTGGAGGCGGTGAGGTAGACGACGTCGAAGACGAAGAGGAGCTTCCACCAGGCGGCGATCTCGGCGATCGGCGCCCCCTCGGCGAGGCCGATCGTCGCCCGCACCGCCGCCAGGATCACCGGCACCACCACCGAGAAGACCAGGATCGGGAGCACGAGCTGGGCGGTGGGGAGCCGGACCACGAGCCCGGCGTAGAAGGTGGCCACGGCGGCGTAGCCGGTGGCCCCGAGGACCAGGGTCAAAAGGAGCGCCGGGGCCCGGGAGAGCGGCAGGTAGAACATCCCCGCCACCAACAGGAGAAGAAGCAGGCTCACGAAGAACAAAAGCCCGAAGAGAAAGAGGAACTTCCCCCAGTAGATCCACTCCCGGCTCCCGGGGAGGAGGAGGAGGTCGTCCAGGGTGTCGTTTTCCACCTCTACCGCCCAGGCCCTCCCCGCGAGCAGGCTGCCGGCGAAAGCGAGGGCGACCCAGAGCACGCCGGGGGCGGCGCGGCGGAGGTCGGCCTCCTCCGGGCCGAGGGCGAAGCCGAGGATCAAAAGCACCACCCCCAGGAAGAAAAGCGCCGAGAAGAGGCCGGTGCGGCCCCGGAGCTCGAGCCTAAGGTCCCTTAGGGCGAGCGCCAGGATCCGCCTCACGAGAGCACCACCCCCCGGTCGGCGGCGGCCTCGGCGAAGGCCCGGTCGTGAGTGGCGAGAAGCACCGCCCCGCCCCCCTCCCGCACCCGCCGGATCGCCTCGAAGAGGAGCTTCCGCCCCTCCTCGTCGAGGGCGGCCTCGGGCTCGTCGAGGAGCAGCACCCGGGGCTCGGCGAGGAAGACCCGGGCGAGGGCGAGCCTTTTCTTCATCCCGCTGGAGTAGGCGAGGACCGGCCGCGCGAGCGGAAGCCCCACCGCCGCCATCGCCTCCTCGACCGCGCCGGGGCGCACCCGCCTGCCGAGCAGCAAAAGCCAGCTTTTCAGGTTCTCCTCGCCGGAGAGATGGCGGTAGAAGGCCGGGGGGTTCGCGACGTAAAGCAGCGCCCCCCGCTCCGCCTCGAGCGCCGCCGCCGGCTTGCCAAAAAGCCGGACCTCGCCCCTTTGCGGCCGGGTAAGGCCGGCCGCGACCCGGAGCAGCGTGGTCTTCCCCACCCCGTTCGGGCCGAGGAGAGCCACCGCCTCGCCGGCCTCGACCGAAAGGCTCACGTCTTTCAGGACCCAGTCGCGGGCAAACCGCTTCCAGACCCCCTGAAGCTCGACGAGCGCCGCCATCAGACCCCGAAGCGGGCGAGGTAGTGGCTCACCTGGGCCCAGTAGCCAGTGACCATCGCGATCCCCACCAGGACCAAGAACGCCCCCGAAGCGTACTCCACGTACTGGGCCACCCGGGCGTTCCGCCGGATGAAGGCCACCGCCCGGTCGGTGAAGAGCGCCACCAGGAGGAAGGGGACCGCGAGCCCCAGGGTGTAGGCCACCACGTAGACGAGCCCGAGCAACCCGCCCTGGTTGAAGACAAGCGCCAGAATCAAGGTGAGCACCGGGCCGATGCAGGGGGTCCAGCCGAGCGCCAGCACCACCCCCATCAAAAACGCCCCCAAGGGCCGGGAGGGGTCGCCCTGGTACCCGGCCACCGCCCCGCCCCCGGCGGAGAGGAAGGGGATCGGGATCCTGAGCCCCAGCATGTAGAGGCCAAAGAGGATGAAGAGCACCCCGCCGATCCGGGCGAGGGTGTCCTTGTAGCTGTAGAGCCAGTTGCCGAGCAGGGTGGTGGGGAGCCCGAAGAGGAGGACGAAGACCACCGAGAACCCGAGCACGAAGAAGACCGCGTTCTTGAAGGGCCGCCCCCGCTCCCCCGAGAGGTAGAGAAGGTAGGTGGGCACGAGCGGCAGCACGCAGGGGAGCAGGAAAGACGCCATGCCCCCCAGGAAGGCGGCCACGAGGTTCAGGTTCGAGGGCTCCATGGGTAGGTATTTTACGCGGCGGCTATGAACCCTCGGTAAAGGCGTAGATGGTGTCGAGGGCCTGATAGAGGGCGCGGGTGAAGCTATCGGGGTCGTCCACGTAGGGGTGGTGGCCGGCGCCCTCGAGCACGATCATCTCACCCCCCGCCAGGTCGGCCACCGCCTCCGCCTGCTCCGGGTAGCTGGTGCCGTCGGCGTCGCCCACCAGGACGAAGGGGCGGTGGGGGAGCTCGAGTAGGTAAGGGGTGTAATCGAAGCGCCAGAGCCCGTTGGCCGCGAACATCCGAAGCACCGCGTCCTCCGGCACCAAAAGGCCGCCGTCCTGCACCCACTCGTAGTGCATCCGCCCGTGGGCGGTGGGGAAGGCGAGCCGGCGGAAGGCCTCCTCCACCGAGACCTGGGCAAAGAGCGCCTCGGCCGCTTCCTCCGGTTCCTCGGGGAAGGGGGCCTCGGTGAGGCTCTGCCAAAGCCGCTTTAAAAGCCAGGGGAAGTGCACCCAGGGGCCAACCAGCACCACCCCGTCCACCGCCCCGGGGAAGCGGCGGGCGTACTCCAGCGCCACCACCGCGCCGAAACCCTGGGCGAGCGGCGTCCAGCGCTCGATGCCGAGGGCGTGGCGCAGGTCCTCGAGGTCCTCGACCAAGGCGTCGATGGTGAAGAGGCGGGGATCCTCGGGCAGCCGGGGGCTCCGCCCCCCGCCCCGCTGGTCGACGTAGAGCACCCGGTAGTCGGAGAGCTCCTCCCCCAAAAACGCCCGAAACGCGTGGGAGGAACCCCCGGGACCGCCGTGCACCGTGACCAGGACCGGCGCATCGAGGGGCCCCACGTCCTCAACGTAGAGCTCGGCCTCCCCTACCGGGACGAGCTGGATTTCTTCCCGCATCCCTCCTCCTCCAAGACGAAAACCCGGGGCGCGTGCTCAGCGAGCGCTTCGAGCGTCGCCGCCTCCACCCCCTCGAGCAAAAGCAAGGCCCGCCCCTCCCCCACGAGGAGCCGGTACGGATGGGGCTGGCGCTGGGCGATGGCGCTGAGCACCTCCCGGTCCCCCTCCAAGACGGCGACCTTCATAGGGTCCCCCACAGCTTAGCAGAAAGGAGGATCTGGGCCGACTCCTCGAGCACCGTGAGCCGGGCGTAGGCAGCGAAGAGGTCCCGGCCCCGGGCGAAGGCCCCGTGGCCCCTGAGCATCACCACCGGATGACGCTTGAGCCCTTCGGCCACCGCCCGGGCGGCCTCCTCGGTGGCGCTTTTGGTGGTGGGGTCCAAAACCGGGACCTCCCCGAGCACGAGCCGCCCCTCGAGGTCCCGGGGCCGGATCGCGTTCAGGGAGAGCGAGAGCGCCACCGCGGTGCGGGGATGCGCGTGCACGATCGCGGCGGCGTCGGTGGCCCGGTAGATCGCCCGGTGGATGACGAGCTCCACCGAGGCCCCCCGGTCCCGCTCGGGGTCGGGCTCGAGCCCCACGTAGAGGAGGTCCTCCCGCGAAAGGCGGTTTTTCCGCACCCCGCTCTTCGTGATCCAAAGCCCCGCGCCCTCCCGCACCGAGAAGTTCCCGGCGGTGGCGGAGATCAGCCCCTGGGCGAAGAGGTCCGCGCCGACCTCGTAGAACGCCTGGTAAAGCGCGTCGGAGAGCTCCATGACGAAAAGAGGGCGGGCCCTAGGGCCCGCCCCAAACGGCTAGAGACCGGGGCGCTCTTCCTTGCCGGCGGCCGGCGCCTCGATCGCGGCCTCGGCCTCCCGGCGCGCGGCCTGGATCTTTTCGAGCGTACGCTTGTCCACCACCTGGGTGTGGCGCACGTGGTCGTTGCCGGTGCCGGCGGGGATGAGCTTCCCCAGGATGACGTTCTCTTTTAGGCCGATGAGCTCGTCCACCCGGCCCTGGATGCTGGCCTCGGTGAGGACGTGGGTGGTGTGCTGGAAGCTCGCGGCGCTGAGCCAGGAACGGGTCGAGAGGGCGCTCTTCGTCACCCCCATCAGGACCGGCTTCCAGGAGGCGGGCACCTTGCCCTCGGCCATCAGCTTCTCGTTGGTGGCCTCGACGTCCCAGCGCTCGATCACCTGGCCCTCGAGGTAGCGGGAGTCGCCGGGGTCGGTGATCTCGACGTACTTCAGCATCTGCCGCACCACGATCTCGATGTGCTTGTCGTGGAGCTTCACGCCCTGGGCGCGGTAGACGCGCTGGATCTCGTCCACCAGGTAGCGCTGCACCGCCTCCGGCCCCTTGGCGTCGAGGAGCTGGTGGGGGTCGACAGCGCCGCGGGTGAGGGGCGTGCCGGCCTCGACGTACTGCCCCTCGCGCACCGCGAGGCGCGCGCCCTTGTCCACCTTGTACTCCTTCTTGAAGCCGTCGCCCTCGACCACGATGACGATCTTGTCCTCCTCCTCGGAGACGTGGACGGTGCCGTCGATCTCGCTGATCACCGCCTTCTGCTTGGGCTTCCGGGCCTCGAAGAGCTCGATCACCCGGGGCAGACCCAGGGTGATGTCCACGCCGGCGACGCCGCCGGTGTGGAAGGTCCGCATGGTGAGCTGGGTACCCGGCTCGCCGATCGACTCGGCGGCGACCACGCCCACCGACTCGCCGATCGAGACCGGCCGCACCATCGAGAGGTCCATGCCATAGCACTTCTGGCAGACGCCGTAGTGGGTGCGGCAGGTGAGCGGCGAGTAGACCGGGATCGCCTCGAGCTCTCCCTCCTTCGCCGCGGCGATGATCGTGCGCACGTCGTCGAGCTGGAGGAGGTAGCCCTCCTCGAAGCTCTTCCCGCCGGCGGCGAAGGGCCGGGCCACGGTGCGCCCGTAAAGCCCCTGCTCGATGTCCGAGGTGGGGCGGAGCTTCTTCTCCCCGGTGACCTCGTCCCGGGTGAAGAGCGGCACCTCGATGTAGTCGGTGGTGCCGCAGTCGGCCTCGCGGACGATGACCTCGTGGGCGACGTCGACGAGCTTACGGGTGAGGTAGCCCGAGTCGGCGGTACGGAGTGCGGTGTCGGCGCCACCCTTCCGGGCCCCGTGGGTGGAAATGAAGTACTCGAGCACGGTAAGCCCCTCGCGGAAGTTCGCCCGCACCGGGACCTCGATCACCTCGCCCGAGGGCTTGGCCATGAGGCCGCGCATGCCCGCGAGCTGGCGGATCTGGGTGGGGTTGCCTCGGGCGCCCGACTGGGCCATGACGTAAAGCGGGTTGAAGGGGTAGTTCTCCTCGAAGTTCTTGAAGACCGCGGCGGTGACCTTGTCCACCGTCTCGGTCCAGACCGCGACGATCTGGCTCTTGCGCTCCTCGGGGGTGAGGAAGCCGCGGCGGAAGGCGTCCTCGATCTTGTCGACGGCGGCGTCGGCCTCTTTGAGGTACTGCTCCTTCTCCTCCGGGATCACCACATCGTCGATGCCGATGGTGATACCTGAGACGGTGGAGTAGTAGAAGCCCGCCTGCATCAGGGTGTCGAGGAGCCGCGCGGTCTTCTCGATCCCGAGGGCGAGGTAGGCGCGGTAGACCAGGTCCTTGAGCGAGTTCTTCTCCTGCGGCCGGTCCCAGTCGACGAGGTCCTCGGGGAGCTCGGCCCCCATCTCGGCCATCGCCTCCTGGAGGGTGCGCAGGAAAAGCGCCCGGCCCGGGGTGGTGGGCTTCAGGGTGTCCCCGACCCGGAGGGTGACCTGGTCCTGGAGGTCGATGATCCCCTGCTCCACCGCGTGGAGCGCCTCGTCGATGCTGGCGAAGACGTACTTGAGCTGGCCGGCGGTGGTCTTCTTGCCGGCGACCTCGATGGGGGCGTTGAGCGCGATCTCGCCCTTCTCGAGCGCCTCGAGCGCTGCTTCTGGGCTTTCGAAGACCCGGCCCGCGCCCTTTTTGTCCCGCCGCACCTGGGTGATGTAGTAAAGCCCCAGGATGATGTCCCGGCTGGGCTTGGCGATGGGCTCGCCCGAGGCCGGGGAGAGCAGGTTGTGGGCCGAGAGCATCTGGATCCGGCTCTCCGCCTGGGCCGCGAGCGAGAGCGGCACGTGCACCGCCATCTGGTCGCCGTCGAAGTCGGCGTTGAAGGCCTCGCAGACGAGCGGGTGGAGCTGGATCGACTGCCCCTCGACGAGCACCGGGTGGAAGGCCTGGATGCCGAGCCGGTGGAGGGTGGGGGCGCGGTTTAGGAGCACCACCTTGCCGTGGATGACCTCCTCCAGCGCGTCCCAGACCTCGTCCTTGATGTCGCGGGAGCGCTCGAGCATCCGCCGGGCCGCCTTGATGTTGGCGGCGATGCCCTTTTCCTCCATCTTCTTGAGCAGGTAGGGCTTGAAGAGCTCGAGCGCCATCTGCTTGGGCAAGCCGGTCTGGTGGAGCTTGAGCTGGGGCCCCACCACGATCACCGAGCGGCCGGAGTAGTCCACCCGCTTACCCAGCAGGTTCTGGCGGAAGCGGCCCTGCTTGCCCGAGAGGATGTCGGTGAGCGAGCGGAGCGGGCGGTCGGAGCCGGGGTTCGTCACCGGGCTGCCGCGGCGGCCGTTGTCGATGAGGGCGTCCACCGCCTCCTGGAGCATCCGCTTTTCGTTCCGGATGATCATCTCCGGCGCGCCCTGGGCAAGGAGCTTTTTCAGGCGGTTGTTGCGGTTGATGAGGCGGCGGTAGAGGTCGTTCAAATCGCTCGTCGCGAAGCGGCCGCCGTCCACCTGGACCATCGGGCGGAGGTCCGGGGGCAGGACCGGCACCACCTCGAGGATCATCCACTCGGGCTTGTTGCCCGAGTCCTTGAAGGCGCGGACGATCTCGAGCCTTTTGCGGGCGCGGGCGCGCTTTGCCCGCGAGGGGCTTTTCATCTCGGCCTCGAGCTCGGCCTCGAGCGCGTCCAGGTCGAGCTCCTTGAGGAGCACCTGGATCGCCTCCGCCCCCATCCGGGCGTCGATGTCGTAGGACTCGATGACCCGGACCACCTGCCGGATCAGGTCCACCTCGACCCGGCCGTAGATCTCGCTCTTGACCCGGCCGCCGTCGGCGAGCACGTCGCCCGGGGCCACCCGGTCGCCGTTCGTGACCTCGACGTCGTCCTCGAAGGGGTAGACCCGGGCCTTCATCACCACGATCGAGGCCGGCTCCCTGAGGTGGACGACGCCCTCAGCCTCGGCGTAGATCTCCTCCTCGGGGTCGATGGCGCCCACCAGCTTCTCGCCCTTTTCCACCCGGGCGCCATCGGGCACGAGGACGTGCATGTGGGGGTCCACCTCGTAGACGACCTCGCGCTTCGTCACCACCGTCATCGAGAGGTGGACGCGCCCGTCCTCGACCTCGGCCTCGAGCTCGGGGATCTCGACGTCGGCGGGCACCCGGAGCTCGCCTTTGAGCTCCATGAGCTCCTGGCCGGCCTCGACCAGCTCGCCCTCGCCGACTTTGAGCTCGGCCCCTTCAGGCGCGAGGTAGACCGCCTTCACCTCGTCCTTCTCGGGGTCCTTGATCCAAAACACCGCGCCCTCGCCGAAGCGCTTGATCTCGACGACGCCGCCCTCCTCGACGGAAACGACGAAGGGCTCCTCGAGCTCGGCCAGGGTCTCGCCGCTCTTGTAGCTTTCGGCCTCGACCCAGGCGTCCTCGGGAAGCACCAGGTGGGCGCGGTCCTTCTCGAAGTACTCGACGACGAGCTTCCGGGGGAAGCGGTAAAACGCCACCCCGTCCATCTTGGAGCGGATCCCGGGGGCGAGGTCCTGGCCCTTGGTGACGTAGGCGCCATCCGGGACCAGGGCGTCCACGCCCTTCGGGATCGAGTAGGTCTCCTGGCGGCCGTATTTGAGCTCGCGGTACTCCTCGTCGGAAAGGAGCTGGCCGCGCTTCACCGGCTCGCCCTCGAGCATCGCCCCCTTGGGGTCGATCACGATGTACTTGGCGAAGTAGAGGACCTGCTCCAGCTCGGTGGCGGTGAGGTCGAGCAGGGTGCCCACCTTGCTGGGCACGTCCTTGACGTACCAGATGTGGGCCGCCGGGGTGGCGAGCTCGATGTGGCCCATGCGGTAGCGGCGGACGATGGACTTGGTGACCTCGACGCCGCAGCGCTCGCAGACCTTGCCCTCAAAGCGCTGCCGCTTGTACTTGCCGCAGGCGCACTCGTAGTCCTTGACCGGCCCGAAGATGCGCTCGTCAAAAAGCCCGTCCCGCTCGGGCTTCAGGGTGCGGTAGTTGATGGTCTCGGGCTTTTCGACCTCGCCGTAGGACCACTTGCGGATCTTCTCGGGGCTCGCGAGGGCGATCCGTACCTTTCTGACTTCCCGCTTCATGCTCTCCCCTTACGAACGCTTCGAGGCCAGGCCCTCGAAGATGTCGATCGGGCGGTCGTTCTCGTCGAGGGTCTCGACGTCGAGGCCCAGCGCCTGGAGCTCTTTCACCAGCACCCGGAAGGACTCGGGCACGCTCGGGGTGGGAATGTCCTCGCCCTTGACGATCGCCTCGTAGGCGGCGTTTCGGCCCTCGATGTCGTCGGACTTGATGGTCAGCATCTCCTGCAGGGTGTGGGCGGCGCCGTAGGCCTCGAGCGCCCACACCTCCATCTCGCCGAAGCGCTGACCGCCGAACTGGGCCTTACCCCCGAGCGGCTGCTGGGTAATCAGCGAGTAGGGACCGGTGGAGCGGGCGTGCATCTTGTCCTCGACCATGTGGTAGAGCTTCATCACGTACATCAGCCCGACCACGATCGGCCCCTCGATGGGCTCGCCGGTGCGGCCGTCGTAGAGGACCATCTTGCCCTGCTTGAAGAGGTCCTTGAGCTGCTCCCGGGGCTCCTTGTCCGGGTCCACGAGGCCGAGCTTGGCCGCCCGCTCGAGCACCTCGAGCTCGCGCTTGTCGATGCCCTGGCCCATCTTCTCGCGCTCGGCCCAGCGCTTCTCAAAGGCCTCGTCCAAGAGCGCCTTGATCTCCTCCTCCTTGGCGCCGTCGAAGATCGGGCTCACGAAGCGCATCTTGAGCTCGTGGGCGGCGAGCCCCAGGTGGGTCTCGAGGATCTGCCCGAGGTTCATACGGCTCGGCACGCCGAGGGGGTTGAAGACGATGTCCACCGGGGTGCCGTCCGGGAGGTGGGGCATGTCCTCGGGCGGCAGGATCTTCGCCACCACGCCCTTGTTCCCGTGGCGGTTCGCGAGCTTGTCGCCCACCTGGATCTTGCGCTTTTGCGCCACGTAGACCCGGACCATCTCGATGACGCCGGGTTTGAGCTCGACCCCGGGGTCGCCGCGCTTGAGCCTGACGGTCCGGAGCACGATCCCGCCCTCGCCCGGGGGCACGCGGAGCGAGGTGTCCTTGACGTCCCGGGCCTTCTCGCCGAAGATCGAGCGAAGGAGCCGCTCTTCCGGGCTGGGCTCGGTCTCGCCCTTGAAGCTCGTTCGGCCCACCAGGATGTCGCCCGGCTTGACCTCGGCGCCGATCCGCACCACCCCGTCCTCGTCGAGGTCGCGGAGCGCCGACTCCGAGAGGTTCGGGATGTCGCGGGTGATCTTCTCGGGGCCGAGCTTGGTCTGCCGGGCCTCGATCTCGTAGCGCTCGATGTGGATCGAGGTGTAGAAGTCGCGGTGGATCAGGTCCTCGTTGATGATGATCGCGTCCTCGAAGTTGTAGCCGTCGAAGGGCATGATCGCGACCAGGACGTTCTGGCCCAGCGCCAGCTTGCCCTCCTCGGCGGCGGGCCCGTCGGCGAGCAGGTCGCCCTTCTTCACCTTCTGGCCCACCCGGACCCGGGGCCGCTGGTCGAAGGTGGTGCCCTGGTTGGAGCGCACGAAGCGGCGGAGCTCGTAGGTGTAGACGTTCCCGTTTTCGGCCACCACCTCGATGCGGTCGCCGTCCACGTAGCGGACCTCGCCGTCGGTGTCAGAGTAGACGCTCGAGAGCGAGTCCCGGATCACCCGGTCCTCGATGCCGGTGCCCACCACCGGGGCCTGGGCGCGGATCAAGGGCACCGCCTGGGCCTGCATGTTCGAGCCCATGAGGGCCCGGTTCGCGTCGTCGTGCTCGAGGAAGGGGATGAGGTTGGTATTGAGCGAGAAGACCTGCTTGGGGCTGACGTCCATGAACTCGACTTCCTCGGGCCGCACCACCACCGGATCCCCCTTCCGGCGGGCCACCACCCGGTCGGTGGCGATCCGGCCATTTTCGTCCAAGGGGGTGTTGGCCTGGGCGATGGTGTATTTGTCCTCCTCGTCCGCGGTCATGTAGACCACGTCCTTGGGATCCGAGCTCACCACGCCGCTTTTCACCCGGCGGTAGGGGGCCATGATGAAGCCGAGCTCGTTGATCCGCCCGTAGGCCGCGAGCGAGTTGATCAGGCCGATGTTCGCGCCTTCCGGCGTCTCGATGGGGCAGATCCGGCCGTAGTGGGTGCGGTGGACGTCGCGGACGTCGAAGCCCGCTCGCTCGCGGGTGAGCCCGCCGGGCCCGAGCGCCGAGATCCGGCGCTTGTGGCGGATCTCGGAGAGCGGGTTGGTCTGGTCCTTGAACTGGGAGATCTGGCTGCGGCCGAAGAACTCCCGGATCGCCGCCACCAGCGGGCGGTTGTTGATCAGCTTGGCGGGGGTGGCGGTCTCCGGGGCACCGATCAGCATTCGCTCGCGCACCCCCCGGGCCATCCGCCCGAGCCCCACCCGGAACTGGTCGGCGAGGAGCTCGCCGACGGTACGGATGCGGCGGTTGCCCAGGTGGTCGATGTCGTCGACCTCGTACTCCTCGAGCCCGGCGAAGAGCCCGAGCAGGTAGGAAAGCGTGGGCAGGAGCGCCTGGTCCTTGAAGACCCCCTTCTTCTCGTCGAAGACGAGCAGGGTGCGGGTCTTCATCTTGATGCCGAGCTTCTTCTCCACCTTGTAGCGCCCGGGCTCGCCGAGGTCGTAGCGGCGGGGATCGGCGAGGAGGGAGTAGAGGTAGTTGATGGCCTTGTCGCGCTTGGGGGGATCGCCCGGCCGGAGGATGGTGAAGAGTTTCAGGAGGGCCTTTTCCGGCGGGAGCTCGAGCGCCTTCACCTTCTCCCGGCCCTGGTCCACCTCGGCCTCGAAGATCCCCTTGGCCACGTCGCCGTACTTCTTGAAGGCGCGCTTCAGCGCCTTCTCGTCGTAGCCGAGCACCCGGAGGAGGAGGGCCACCGGGAACTTGCGCTTGTTAACCCGCATGATGAGGACGCCCTGGTTGTCGAACTCGAGGTCGATCCAGGGGCCCCTCTTCGGGAGCGGGATGATCGAGGCGACATAGCGGCCCGGGTGGCTGTCGTCCTCGGTGAAGTAGACCCCGGGCGAGCGGTGGATCTGGCTGATCACCACCCGCTCGACCCCGTTGATGATGAAGGAGCCGTCCGGGGTCATCAGCGGGAGGTCGCCGAGGAAGACCTCGTCCTCCTTGATCAGCCCGGTGTCCTTGTGGATGAGCTGGAGCTTGGCGTAGAGGGGGATCTGGTAGGTGAGGTCCTTTTCCCGGCACTCCTCGGGGCCGAACTTCGGGCCCCCGAGCCGGTACTCGATGAAGTCCAGGACCATCCCCCCCTCTTCGATGGGAAAGACCTCTTTAAAGGCCGCCTGAATGCCGACGTTCTCCCGCTCCGCGGGGGGCACCGCGTCGAGCTCGGGCGGCTTGCCCTCCTCGCGGACGCGGGGCTGGAGGTCGCGAATTTGCAAAGCCTTTTTGAAAGACTCGACCTGGATCTGGACCAGCGGAGGCAAGGGGATGACCTCGCGGATCCGTCCAAACCGCTTTTCCTTTTCCATGCTCACCCCTTTTCGGGAAGGGCGGGGGCCGGGCCTAGCCCCCTAGGCCCGGACACCCCGAAAAACGCACACCCGGTGGGACGGCAGGGGCACCACCTGCCGAAGCGCTACTTCAGCTCGACCTCGGCGCCGAGCTCCTCGAGCTTCTTCTTGATCTGCTCGGCCTCTTCCTTGCTGACGCCTTCCTTGACGACGCCGCCCTTTTCCACCAGGTCCTTGGCCTCCTTGAGGCCCAGGCCGGTGATGGCGCGGACCTCCTTGATGACCTGGAGCTTCTGGCCGCCGGGCGACTTCAGCACCACGTCGAACTCGGTCTTCTCCTCCGCCTTCGCTTCCTCGGCGGCGGCGCCGGGGGCGGCGGCGACCGCCACGGGAGCGGCGGCCTCCACGCCCCACTCGTCCTTGATACGGTCGATGAGCTGCTTGAGCTCGAGCACCGTCGCCTGGTTGAGCTGCTCCATGATCGCGTCAATATCCAAAGCCATCTCTGACCCCTCCTCCGACTAGGCGGCTTCCTTTTGGACCTTGGCCTCCAAGAGGCCGACGAGCTCGCGCTGCGCGCCGCCAAGAACGCCCACGAGCTCCATGAGGGGCGCGCTGATGACGCCCACCAGCTCGGCCCGGAGTTCGTCCAGGCTCTTCATCTTGGCCAGGGACTCGACCTCTTCCGCGGTGAGCACCTGGCCCGAGAGCAGTCCGGCCTTGACCTTGGGGATCTCCTTGCCGGTCTCCTCGGCGAACTTAACCAGGACCTTGGCCGCGGCTACCGGATCCTTGAAGAAGACGAGGGCCGAGGGCCCTTTCAGGTGCTCCTCGAGCGAGGCCTGCCCCAGCTCCTCCATGGCGATCCGGATCAGGGTGTTCTTGGCCACGAAGAGCCGGGCCTTCTGCTCGCGGAGCTGCCGGCGGAGCTCGTAGTCCTCGGCCGCGGTCAGCCCCTGGTAGTTCACCAGGAAGAACGACCCCCCGGTGGCCTCGAGGGCGCTTTTGATCTCGCCCAGGAGACGAACGTTTCTCGGGTTGGGCACGTCTTCCTTCCTCTCCGGGGTGGGGGCACCCCCAGGGTCTCGGTCCTCGATGCGCTTTCCCCCTCGAAGCGCCTCGGCGGGATCTTTAAGGCGTTCTGCCCCCCGCTGTCTTGGGCCGCTTGGCGCGGAACGCGTCCGCACCGGGGTGCCAAAAGCTAAGGCTAAGTCCCGGCCGCCGGTGAGTGTGTGCGGTAGTGCACATTTAAGCCGGGTACTTCACCTTGACCGAGGGGCCCATGGTGGTGGCGATGTGCACGCTCTTGATGTAGGTGCCCTTGGCCGCCTCGGGCTTGGCCGCCTCCACCGCCTTGATGAAGGCGCGAAGGTTCTCGGCGATCTGGTCGGCGTCGAAGCTGGCCTTGCCGATGGGGGCGTGGACCACCCCGGTCTTGTCGTTCCTAAACTCGATCCGGCCGGCCTTGATCTCCTTGATGATCTCGCCGATGTTGAAGCCGACCGTGCCCGCCTTGGGGTTCGGGAGGAGCCCCCGGGGGCCGAGGACGCGGCCGAGCTCCTTGCCCACCACGCCCATCATGTCGGGGGTGGCGACCACGGCGTCGAAGTCGAGCCAGCCCTCCTTGATCTTCTTGACGAGCTCCTCGCCGCCCACGAAGTCGGCCCCGGCCTCCTCGGCTTCTTTGAGCTTTTCGCCCTTGGCGATCGCGACCACCCGCACCTGGCGGCCGGTGCCGTGGGGCAGGGCCACGGTCGAGCGCACCGTCTGGTCGGACTTACGGGGATCGATGCCGAGCTTGATGTGGGCCTCGACGGTCTCGTCGAACTTGGCGCTGGCCAGCTCCTTGACCAGCTTCGCCGCCTCCTCCGGGGTGTAGAACTTGTTGCGGTCGACCTTCTCGAGAAGGTTGAGGTAGCGCTTCCCCCGCTTAGGCATCGGGCATCCCCTCCACTTCCACGCCCATGGAGCGGGCCGAGCCCGCGATCATGCGGGCGGCGGCCTCGAGGCTGGCGGCGTTCAGGTCCTTCATCTTCATCTCGGCGATCTTCAGGCAGTCGTCCCAGGTGATCTTGCCGACCTTCTGGCGCCCGGGCTCGGACGCCCCCTTCTCGATCCCCGCCGCCTTGCGGATCAGGTAGGAAGCGGGCGGGGTCTTGGTGACGAAGGTGAAGGAGCGGTCGGCGTAGATGGTGATCTCCACCGGGACGATGGCGTCGCCCATGTTCGCCGTGGCGGCGTTGAACGCCTTGACGAACTCCATGATGTTGGCGCCGTACTGACCCAGCGCCGGGCCCACCGGCGGGGCCGGGGTGGCCTTGCCGGCCGGCAGCTGCAGCTTTACGAAACCTACGACTTTCTTTGCCATCTCGAACCCTCCCTAGCTCCCCCGAACTTCGGGGTACGAACGCCGGGCTAGGCCTTCGCGACCTGCGAAAAGTCCAGCTCGACCGGGGTCTCCCGGCCGAAGATCGAAACCAAGACCTTGACCTTGTTGCGCTCGGGGTGGATCTCGCTCACCACCCCGGTGAAATCGGCGAAGGGACCGCTGACCACCCGGACCACGTCGCCTTCCTTGAAGGTCACCTCGGGCTTGGGCCCTTCTTTCTCCCCGGCGACCCCGCTCGCCTTCAGGATGCGCTCGACCTCCTCCGGGGTCAGGGGGACCGGGCGGTACTTACCCCGCTCGTCGGTGACCCCCACCACGCCGGTGACGCCGGGGGTGTTGCGCACCACCTCCCAGGCCTCGTTGGGCTCCTCGGGGTTGTCGCCGAGGTCCATCTGGACGAAGACGTAGCCGGGGAAGAGCTTCCGCCGGGTGATCTCCTTCTTGCCGCCCTCGCGGTGCTCCACGATCTCCTCGGTGGGGATGAGGACCTGGAAGATCTTGTCCTGCATGCCGAGCGCGCGGGCGCGCTTCTCGATGTTCTCCTTGACCTTGTCCTCGTACCCCACGTAGGTGTGGACCGCGTACCACTCGATGCTCATCGCAAGAACCCTGTCACGCCCTGGATGAACCAACCGAAGAAGAGGTCGTAGACCCAGAGGATCACCATCATGAAGAAGGTGAAAAGGAGCACCGCCTCGGTGGACTGGATGATCTCGTCGCGGCTCGGCCAGGTCACCCGGGCGAGCTCGGCCCGGGCCTCGCGGAAGTAGTTGACGATCCGGGCGAGCATCTTAGACCTTGACCTCCCGGTGCACGGTGTGCTTCTTGCACCAGGGGCAGTATTTCCTGAGCTCGAGCTTGGTGGGGGTGTTGCGCTTGTTCTTCTCGGTGGTGTAGTTGCGGCGCTTACACTCGGTGCACTCGAGCTGGATGATGATGCGGACGTCGCTGGCCATGGCTTCCTCGCTTCAAAAGGGGGACCGGGCGCGCGCCCCGGTCCCCCTCGGCTCGCTTACTCCAGGATCTTGGTGACGACGCCGGCGCCCACGGTGCGGCCGCCCTCGCGGATCGCGAACCGGAGACCCTCCTCAAGCGCAATCGGCTTGATGAGCTCCACCGTGAAGTTCACGTTGTCCCCGGGCATCACCATCTCCACGCCCTCGGG
>WFXV01000017.1 GCA_015490435.1 Thermaceae bacterium | reverse complement strand
GATCAGCGCCATGCCGGCGGTGCGCTCCGCCCGTCCGGTGATGTCGGCGACGTAGGCCTGGGCGGTGGGCAGGGTGGCGGAGGAAAAGGTGCCGCCCACCAGCCGGGCGAGGAGCAAGAGCAGGAAGGTGGTCCCCACCCCGAGCACCCCGGCGAAGCGCAGCTGGGCGAAGACGGCAAAGAGGAAGAACGAGGCCGAAAACCCGAGGATCCCCACGAGCAGGATGGGTTTGCGCCCCACTTCCTCGCTCTTCCTTCCCCAGTAGGGGCTCATCAAAAACTGCATGAAGGCGTAGGCGGTGGAGAAGAGGCCGGTCTGGAACTCGGTGAGGCCGAGTTCCCGCGCCAGGGGACCGATGATGGGAAAGAGGATCGAAAGCCCCAGGATGCTATTGAAGAGGGTGAGGAACAAAAGCCCCGTGGGCGACATGGGGCCCAGTTTACGCCGAGGCCATGAGGGAAGCGAAAACCCCGCCACGTGGGCGGGGTCTCTTGGCGGGCCCGAGAGGACTCGAACCCCTGACCTGCTGATCCGTAGTCAGCCGCTCTATCCAACTGAGCTACGGGCCCGCGAGCCGGAACCCTCCGGCGAAATACGATTTTAGCCTCCCGCCGGTCTTTTGTAAAGTTCCCGGCCGTGCAAGAATGCAGTAAGCATGGATTCCGACCTGCTCGGGCTAGAGAAGCGGGTGGTGATGATCACCGGGGCCGGGCGGGGCTACGGGCGCGAGCTCGCCCTGGCCTACGGCGCCGCCGGCGCCACCGTGATCGCCGTGGATCCCGACGTCGAGCTCGCCACCCAGGTGGCCAGCGAGGTAGAAGAGCGGGGGGGTGGGGCGATCCCGATCCGCGGCGACCTCTCGGTGGCCCTGGACGTGGTCACCACCTTCGCCAAGGTGGATGAGCTCTTCGGCGTCTTGGACGGCATCGTGCACGTGACCCGGGGGCAAAGCCAGACCTCCTTCACCGAGCTCCTCGAGGCCGAGTGGCACGAGCTCCTGAACGCCGACGTCAAGTCGAGCCTTTTGGTCTTGCAGCACGGCCTCAAGTACCTGGCGGGTGGGGGCTTCGTGGTCCTCGTCCTGCCCCCCTTGAAGCGCCAGGAGCCCCACGTGGCCGCGGTGCGCGGGGCGGTGGCGGGGCTGATCGAAGGGGCGAGCGCGGTCTTCCCCGAGGAGGTCCGGGTGAACGGCGTGATCCCGAGCCGCGAGCCCGCCGGGGAGGAGTACGACCGCCCGCTGGTCCGGGCCGTCTTGGGCCTCGGCTCGATGGTCTCCGAGGGGGTCCACGGCGAGGTGCTCCGGGTGCGCCTCCCCGAGCCGCCCACGCCGCCCGAGCTCTATGACCTCCTCGCCGACCTGCCATGAAGTGCCCCTATTGCGGTGCCGCCGATACCCGGGTGGTGGACTCCAGGCCGGTGGACGGGGGCCTCGCCATCCGCCGCCGGCGGGAGTGCGTCCAGTGTGGGCGGCGCTTCACCACCTACGAACGCCCCCAGCTCGAGCCCCTGATGGTGAAAAAGCGCTCGGGCAAGCGCGAGGCCTTCGACCCCGACAAGCTCCTTCGGGGCCTCTTGCTCGCCTGCGAAAAGCGCCCGGTGGACCCCGAGCGCTTGAAGCGCTTCGCCTACACCTTCGAGGACCAGGTGGAGGGCCCCGAGATCAGCTCGGAGGAGATCGGCCGCCGGGCGATGGCGTTCTTGAAGGAGCTCGACCCGGTGGCCTACATCCGGTTCGCCAGCGTGTACCGGGAGTTCGACAGCGTGGAGCGGTTCATCGAGGAGATCAAGGCGCTCGAAGAGGGCGAGTAGCGGGCGACCGGGGTCTTAAAGGCGGCGAGGAAGACCTCCACCGCGCGGGGGTGGAACTGCCGCCCGGCGCAGGCGGCGAGCTCCCTCATGGCTTGGTCGTGGGTCTTCGCGCGCTGGTAGAGGCGGTCTTCCCGCATGGCGGCGTAGGCGTCGGCCACCGAGAGCAGGGCGACTTCCAGGGGCAGCGCGTTCCCCTCGAGCCCCAGGTGGTAACCGTTTCCGTCGTATTGCTCGTGGTGGAGGTACACGAAGGGGAGCAAGGGGGGCGAAGGCGCGGGGGCTTAGATAGTCCCAGAGCAGGGCGGCGCCCGCCTCCACGTGCCGCTCGAGGCGCGCGCGGTCCTCCGGGGAAAGCGGACCCCGGGCCTCGAGCAGGGCCTTGGGCAAGAGCAGCTTGCCCACGTCGTGGAGCCGCGCCCCGGCCCGCCAGCGGGCCCGTTCCACCTCGCCCACCCCGAGCTGCCGGGCCATCGCGTCCATGAGGCGGGCGACCCGTTCGCCGTGCCGGAAGACCTCCGGCCGGCGGACGCGGAGCGTTCGGAGCAGCCCTTGGACGCCGGTTGGTGGCACGGATCCAAGTTAGCCGGGGCGGGTAAACGGGAAGTAAACCCGACTACCAGACCATCTCCCCCGAGAGAAACGCCCGGGTGCGGGGGTCCTTGGGGGAGTTGAAAAACGCGGGCGCCGGGCCCTCCTCCACCACCTCGCCACCGAGCAGGAAGAGCGCCCGGTCGGCGAGCCTTTTGGCCTGGAAGAGGTTGTGGGTGACGAGCACGATCGCCCGGCCGCGGGCCTTTTCCTCGCGGATCAGGGCTTCCACGCGGGCGACGTTTGCCGGGTCGAGGTTGGCAGTGGGCTCGTCGAGGAGGAGGGTCTTTGGCTCGGTGGCGAGCGCCCGGGCAAGCGCGAGCCGCACCCGCTCGCCGCCGGAAAGCCCCCGGGCGGGCCGCGGGGCGAGCGCCTCGAGCCCCACCCGGGAAAGCCAGGTAAGGGCGGCTTCCCGCGCCCGGGCCCGGGGCACGCCCTTTAGGCGGAGGCCGAAGGCGGCGTTTTCGAGCACGCTGCGCTCGAGCAGGTAGGGATGCTGGTCGAGGTAGACCGCGGGGCCTTCGCGGGTGATCGTCCCCGCGTCCGGCGGCAAGAGCCCCGAAAGCAGCATGAGCAGCGTGCTCTTCCCCGCTCCCGAGGGGCCGAGGACGGCGAGGACCCGGCCGGGCTTGGCCCGAAGGTGGGGCACCCGGAGGGTGAACCCGGGAAAGCGTTTTTCCAAGCCTTCGGCCGCGATCACCGCGCCTCCCGTTCGCCGAAGAGCACCAGGATGGCGGTGATCAATAGGGTCACCCCGAGGAGAACGGCGCCGAGCGCCGCCGCGCGCTCGAGCTCCCCCTTCCGGGTCTCGATCACCACCGCGGTGGTGAGCACCCTCGTAGCGTGGCGGATGTCGCCCCCGACGATCGTCACCGCCCCCACCTCGCTGATCACCGCCCCGAACCCGGCGGCGAGCGCGGCCACCACCACCCGCCGGCTCTCGGCGAGCAGGGTGAGGTGGACCTGGAGCTCGCTGCCGCCGAGGCTCTTCACCAGCCGCCGCACCGCATCCGCCTTCGCCGCCACCCCGGCCATCGCGAAGCCCGCGATCAGGGGAAAGGCGAGGACGCTCTCGGCCAGGATCATGCCGGGCACGGTGTAAAGGAGCCCAAGCGACCCGAGCGGCCCCGAGCGGGAGAGCAGGAAGTAAAAGAAAAGCCCCACCACCACCGGCGGGAGGCCCATCCCGGCGTAGAGCAGGCTGGCCGCAAGCCGCTGGGGCTGGCCCCGGGCCCCGAGCCAAAGCCCGAGCGGAAATCCAAAAAGGGCGGCGAGCAGGGTAGCGCTCCCGCTCACGAAGAGGCTTCTCAGGGTGATCTCGACGAGCTCGTTCAAGGCACCGGTATCACGCAGCGGCCGTAGAGCGGCTCAAAGAGGCTTTGCCCGAACCGATCCTTCAGGTAGTTGCCGATCTTCTCCTGCACGTCGGGCCTGAGGAGGTAGGCGCGGAGTTTTTCTGCGGCCTCGAAGTTCACCCAAGGGAAGCGTTTTGGGTTTACCGCCATGTAGCTGTACTGGTTGATCATCCGGGGGTCGTCGCGGTCGAAGAGGGCCTCGAGCCGGACCTTCTGCCGCAGGAAGAGGAAGGTGCCGAGGTCGGTGAGGGTGTAGGCGCCCTTCTCGCTGGCCAGGGTGAGGGTCGCCCCCATCCCCGAGCCCGACTCCAGGTACCAGCGCTTGCCCTGGGGCCAAAGGCCGGCGGCCTGCCAGAGCTCGAGCTCCTTCTTGTGCGTCCCCGAGTTGTCGCCCCGGGAGACGAAGAGGGCGCCCTTCAGGTAGATCTTCCGCAGGGCGTTCAGGACGTTCGTCTCCCAGCGGACACCGGCCGGGTCCTCGGGCGGCCCCACGATCAGGAAACGGTTTTTCGCCAGGCAGGCGTGGAGCACGCCCTTCCCCTTTCGCAAGAACTCGGCCTCGAGGGCGGGCGCGTGTACCAGCACCGCGTCGGCGTCCCCGCGGCCGGCGATGGCGAGCGCCTGCCCTGTGCCCACCGCGATCACCTGCACCGGGATCCCGGTCTCGGCGGTGAACCCGGGGAGGATCGCGTCGAGGAGCCCGGAGTCGTGGACGCTGGTGGTGGTGGCGAGCCGCAGGGGACTCGCGGCGAGCGCGAGCCCGAGGCTAAGCACCAGGGAAAAGAACAAACGGCGCATGGGGACCTCCGTGTGGCAAGCCCATGCTACACGAAGAGGCCGGGCCCACGGCCCGGCCTCGCACGTCTCGCCTGGCTAGCGCTTCTTGCGGCCCTTGCCCCGCTTCTTCCCCTCGGCGGGGGCGCTCGCCCCGCGCAGGAAGCTCTTGAGCTTGTTCTCAAACTCGGGGGCCTGGCGGGGCAGGCGCCGGGGACGCGGCGGGGCCACCGGCTTGGGCAAGAGCTCCTTGATCGAGAGGTCGAGCCGGCCCTTCTCGTCGCGGCCGAGCACCATCACCTCGACCTCCTGCCCCTCGGTGAGGAAGTCCTCGACCCTTTTGACGTACTCGTGGGCGATCTGGCTGATGTGCACCAGGCCTGACTCACCGGTCTCCAGCTCCACGAAGGCGCCGAAGTCCATGATCCGGGTGACCCGGCCCTTGACGATCTCGCCTGCTTCTACCGCCATGCGCGACGTTCCTCCGCGGGGACCGGGCCAAAAGAGGGTTCTGCCTTTGGGGTTTGCTTCACGGCCCGCTCAGTCTAGCACATATCCTCGGAACATGGCGGACGAACTCGCGCGGTACCTGGCGGAGGAAAGCCGGCGGCTCGAGGAGGCGCGGGACCGGCTCATCGAGGCCGCCCGCCAGGCGATCAAGCACTCGAAGAACGCGATCTACGCCGCGATCCGCGAGGACCTGGACGCGGCCCAGGCGCCCCTCGCCGAGGCCTGGAATCAGGTGGCGGCGCTCCAGGCGATCCTCGCCGAGGCCCCCGAGCTCGCCGGTGAGGAGATCGCCCAGGTGGCCGAGGGGGAGGCGGTCGAGGCCCTGGTGGTGGTCCGCTTCGTCCGCGGCGAGGCGCTCCCCCACCCCCACGAGCTGCCCCGGAAGGTGGGCTTTTTCGCCTACGTCCACGGCCTCTTCGACGCCACCGGCGAGCTCCTTCGGGCCGCTACCGAGCGGCTTATCAAGGGCGACCTCGCCTTTGCCGAGCGGGCCCAGGGGGCGATCGAGCGGGTCTACTTTTTGGGGCTCGAGCTCAACCTGAAGCGCTTCGACCTCCGCCGCAAGCTCGACTACGTGAGCGGCAACCTGCAAAAACTCACCGAGTTCCGCTTCCAGGCCTCGCGGAAGTGCTGACGTTTTTATAAGCCGCCGGCGAAAAGGCGTTATACTCTGAGGCATGCAAGCCTCCCAGCTATGGTTTGAGCCGAGCGAGGATGAGCGGGCGCTCCTCGGCGCGGTGGAGGCCTTTTTGAAGGACCGCGTCATCCCCACCGCCGCCGAGCGCGACCGCGACGGCGTCTTTCCCGAGGCGCTCGTGCGCGAGCTCGCCGAGCTCGGGGTCTTCGGCCTGATGGTGCCCGAGGCCTACGGCGGCCTGGGCTTGCCGGCGGTCACCGCCATGCGCATCGTCGAGGCGATCGGCTACGCCGACGGGGCGCTCGGGCTCACGGTGGCGAGCCACAACTCGCTGGCCACCGGCCACGTGCTGCTCGCGGGCGACGAGGCGCAAAAGGAGCGCTTTCTCCCGAAGCTCGCCTCCGGCGAGTGGCTCGGCGCCTGGGCCCTTACTGAACCCCACGCCGGCTCCGACGCCGCCGCCCTCAAGACCCGGGCCGAGTCCGCGGACGGGGGCTTTCGCCTCTTTGGCAGCAAGCAGTTCATCACCCAGGGTTCGGTGGCCGGGGCCTACGTGGTCATGGCCCGGACCGACCCGCCCCCCGAGGGGAAGCGCCACCAGGGGATCAGCGCCTTCGTCTTCGAGCGGCCTCAAGAGGGCCAGGGCTTTGCCGTCGGCCGCAAGGAGGAAAAGCTGGGGCTTCGCGCCTCGGACACCGCCCAGCTCCTCTTCGACGGTCTCTTCGTGCCCGAGGAGGCCCTTCTCGGCGAGCGCGGCCGGGCATTCTACGACGTCCTCCGGGTGCTGGACGGCGGCCGGGTGGGGATCGCCGCCTTGAGCGTGGGGATCGGCCAGGCGGCCCTCGACCTCGCCGCCCGCTACGCGACGGAGCGCACCGCCTTCGGCCGCCCCATCGCCGCTTTCGAGGGGGTCTCCTTCAAGCTCGCGGACATGGCGACGGAGCTCGAGGCGGCAAGGCTCCTCTACCTGAAGGCGGCGGCGCTCAAGGACGCCGGCCGGCCCTACACCCTGGCCGCGGCCCAGGCCAAGCTCTTCGCGAGCGAGGCGGCTACCCGGGCCGCCGACGCCGCCATTCAGATCCTCGGCGGCTACGGCTACACCCTCGACTACCCCGCCCAGCGCTACTGGCGCGACGTGCGGCTGATGGAGATCGGCGAGGGCACCAGCGAGATCCTGCGCCTGGTGATCGCCCGGGAGGTCCTCAAGGAGGTGGCGCGGTGAAGATCGCAATCCAGGACACCTACCCCGAGGACTTCGCCCACTGCTACGGCTGCGGCTACAAGAACCCGAAGGGCCACCACTTCAAGACCTACTACGACGAGGCGGCCGGCGAGACCGTCACCCGCTACACCCCCCGCCCCGAGCACACCGCCGTGCCCGGCTTCGTCTACGGCGGGCTGATTGCGAGCCTGATCGACTGCCACTCCTCGGGCTCGGCGGCGATCTTCAAGCTGCTTTCCGAGGGGAGGGTGCCGGGTGAGGCCGAGACCCCCCGCTACGTCACCGCCCGGCTAGAGGTCGACTACCTAAAGCCCACGCCGCTTGGCCCTGAGCTCGAGGTCCGCGGCCGGGCGGTGGAGGTGGGCGAGCGCAAGGTGATCGTGGAAAGCCGTCTCCTCGCGGACGGCGTCGAGACCGCCCGGGGCCGGGCGGTGCTTGTGCTCCTGCCCCCGAGCATGGCGGGCGCTTCCCGGCGCTGACGGCGCTGAACCCGGACCTACACATGTGAGACTCGATCAATAAGAATGTGGGGACCACTCCAGGAGAGAGGAGGTCCCCACGGATGTGGCTTACTACGGTTGGCCGGGAAGCATGGCGGGGAGCAAAGAGGGCCCAAGCTCTCATCGAAGCTGGGGCAGACGATGCCAGGGTTCAAGATCGCTTGCGAAAGCTCAAGCAAGTCGAGGCTTTTAGGAAGCATGGGGTAGCTTGGGCCGA
>WFXV01000016.1 GCA_015490435.1 Thermaceae bacterium | reverse complement strand
CCTAGGCCCCAAGACGCTGGCCGAGCGGCTGGCCCGCCTGACCCGCTTCCTTCGCGATCAGGTGATTGAGGAGGAGCTTCGCCAGGGGAAGGAGAGCAAGCTGTACGGCTTCTTTGAAACTTTTAAAGAGGTCCTGATCGCCGATCTCAACGAGCGACAGTTCGCCGACCTCTTCGCCCAGACCTTGACCTATGGCCTTTTCGCTGCTCGCATTCGGGCGGGGAAAGGGGAGTTCAACCGCAAGCTCGCCTACGCGCTGATCCCCCACACCCTGGGGGTTCTGCGGGACGTTTTTAAGTTCATTTCCATGGCCGACCTGCCGCCGCACCTCGAGGTCACCTTGGACGACATCGCCGCCGTGCTCGAGGTCGCGGACGTCGACGAGATCCTGGCCGAATACCAGCGGAGCCGGGGCAGCCGCGACCCGATCGTCCACTTTTACGAAACCTTCCTCGCCGAGTACGACCCCGAGTTGCGGGAGCGTAGGGGGGTCTACTACACCCCCGAGCCGGTTGTCCACTACATCGTGGAAAGCGTGCACAAGCTGCTGCAAAGCCGCTTTTCCAAGCTGCTTGGCCTTGCCGAGGAAGGGGTGACGCTGCTGGACCCTGCCGCCGGCACCCTCACCTTCCCGGCGGTGGCAGTGGAACGGGCCACCGACGTCTACGCCGAGGCCTACGGCGAGGGCGGCCTTTCCAAGCTTTTGCGGGAGCGGATTCTGCCCAACTACTTCGCTTTCGAGCTGATGATGGCCCCCTACGCGGTCGGGCACTTGAAGATCGGCCTGGTGTTCGAGGCCTTGGGGTATCGCCTCTCGGAGAACGAACGCTTCAACCTCTACCTCACCAACGCCTTGGAGCTTGAGCGGATTGAGCAGGTGAGCTTTCCCTTCCTGCAGGCCCTCTCCGAGGAGAGCCGCCTGGCGGGGGAGGTGAAGGAGAATCGCCCGATCCTGGCGATCTTGGGAAACCCGCCGTACTCGGGCCACTCGGCCAACAAAAATCCCTGGATCGAGGATCTGCTCAAAGAAGATCAGCCCAACGCCCCCAGCTACTTCAAGGTGGACGGCGAGCCCTTGGGCGAGAAAAACCCTAAATGGTTGCAAGACGACTACGTCAAGTTCCTGCGCTTTGCCCAGTGGAAGATCGCCAAGCACGGCGAAGGCATGGTGGCGATGATCACCAACCACTCCTACCTCGATAACCCCACCTTCCGCGGCATGCGTCAGAGCCTGCTCACCACTTTCGACGAGATCTACATCCTGAACCTGCACGGCAACAGCCTGAAGCGTGAGACCGCGCCGGACGGCCGCCCGGACGAAAACGTCTTCGACATCCGCCAGGGGGTGGCGATTGGCGTCTTCGTCCGCCGGCCGGGGGCGGAAGAGAAAAAGGTCTATTACGCTGATCTTTGGGGGCGGAGGCAGGAGAAGTACGACTGGCTAAAAGCCCACGACGTTTCAAATACCGCGTTTGAGGAAATTACCCCCAAGTCCCCCTTCTACTTCTTCATTCCCCGCCGGACCGAGGGCCTGGAGCACTACGAGACCTGGCCCCGGGTGGGCGCGCTTTTCCCCGTGCACAGCGTGGGGGTCGTGACCGCGCGGGACAAGCTAGCGATTGCCGGAACCAAGGAAGAGATATTGCGCCGGGTACGGGTTTTCTCAGAGCTCGATCCCGAAATCGCTCGTGAGACCTTCAAGCTAGGAAAAGACGTTCGGGACTGGCGGGTGGCTTGGGCGCAAGAGGACGTTCGTCGGCAGCCTATTCAAGAAAAGCTTGCGGTACCCATCTTGTACCGCCCCTTTGATTTGCGTTGGACCTATTACACCGGTAAGTCCCGCGGCTTCATTTGTTATCCGCGGGAAGAGGTGATGCGCCACATGCTGGCGGGGCCAAACCTTGGTTTGGCTACCATAAAACGGGTGGAGGGAAACAGACCCTGGGAGCACGCGCTTTCTGTGCGGCAAATGATCACTCACCATGCGGTTTCGATGAAAGAAGTGAACTATCTTTTTCCGCTTCATTTGTACTTGGATTCCACCGGTGGCCTCTTCGACCTTGCTCCTACCCAGCTCCACCGCTACCCCAAAACCGGCCGCGAACTTTTTGAAAACTTCCTGGAGACCCTGGCCTACCGGGCGTTTCGCACCCCGCTGGGGCAGGTCGTCGAGATCCGCCCCGGACACCTTTTCCGGCTGGTCGCCGGTCGCGGGAAGGGCCAGGTCCGGGGCGCCGGGGGCCCGGAGGAGGCGCTTTCCCGCCTGATTCGCAATGAGGCCGGTCCTCGTGACCTGGCCGGGTTCGAGCGCGGCCGGGCCCGGTTTATGGACCGCTTCGAGGAGCTCGTCACCCGGCCGGACCGCATCCTTCTCGACCGGGGAAAGCCCGGGGTTTGGCTCTTCGTCAAGGACGTGCGCCCGGACCTGGCGCTCGTTGGCGTGTTTAGGGAGGTGGAAGAAGGGCGGCTTGGGCTGCTTTCCTTCCACCCCAAAGACCCGAGGAAGCTGAAACCCGAGCGCTACGAGGAAAAATGGACACCCGCGGGCTCCTCCCAGCCCGCGGGTAGCGCCGGGCTCGGCGGTGGGGAGGCACCCTCGCCCGGCAGCTCCAAGGACGATTATACCACCCGCTGGGCGGTTCGCCGGCCCAACCTGAACCCGGAGCTCTGGCGGCGGATTACCTTCGCTTTGGGTCGCCCGGTTTCACCGGAGGACCTCCTCGCCTACGTCTATGCCGTGCTCTATACCCCGAGCTATCGACAACGCTACGCCGAATTCCTGCGGGTAGACTTCCCCCGCCTGCCGCTTCCCGCCGACGCTGAGCTCTTTGAGGCCTTGGCCGAGCGCGGCCGGCGCCTGATCGCGCTGCACACCCTGGAGGCCCCGGAGCTTGTGCCGCCCAGCGCCAAGTACCACGGCGAGGGGCCGGACATAGTGGAAAAGCCCCGCTACGACGAAAAAACCGAAAGACTTTACATCAACAAGCAAAAGTATTTCGCCCCGGTCTCCAAAAAGGCCTGGGAATACCGCATCGGGGGCTACCCGGTTTTGCAGAAGTGGCTCAAGGACCGGAAAGGTCGCGAGCTCAAAGAGCCCGAGACCTTCCAGAAGATCATCACCGCGATCGAGCGGACGATTACGGTGCAAGACGAGCTCGAGGCCCTCTGGCCCGGGCTTTTGGTCGCGGTTGATGCCTAAGGGGGGCCAAAACCGAGCGCTTCTCGTCTACCTCGACCAAAACTACGCTTCCCGCGTGGCCAAGTACCTCCTCGGCCTGCCCCACAACGAGGTCTTCGGGGCGTTTTGGGAGGAGCTTCGCGCGGGGGCGGCGCGGGGCCTTTGGATCGCGCCGCCCTCGCCGTTTCACGTGCTCGAGCTCCACGGGGGCTACCTCCTTTCCACCTTCCGCCGCATCTTCGCCGAGGTCTCGGGGGGCTTTTGGCTGCGCCCCTGGCAGGAGGTGGTCCGAAGGCAGGCGGAAAGACGAGGCCTCGCCCTCGAGGACCTGCTGACCCGCGAGGGCTCCTGGGACCGCCCTGCCGACCTCGACCCGCTTTGGGACCTGCTGGACCTCGAGCTCGCGGGCTCCTTCTATGCCCGTACCGAAGCGGCGGCCGCTTTCATCCTCGGGCGGCTTGGCCTTGGGGAGGGCGCCCGCAGGCTTCCCTTCGTGGCGGGGCTCTCCCGGCTGCTCGCGTTCCGCTCGCTGGAGGCCGCCCGGCGCGAGCGGCTCGCCGACCTCGTGGACCTCTTGATGGCGGCGACCGTCGCCCCTTACGCGGACGCCCTTGGCACCGACCGCTACCTGCGGGAGGCCCTCCGCCGGATCGGGTGCCGCCCGGCGGTCTTCTCCGGAAGGGCCGCCGAGGTGCGGGCGTTTGCCGACTGGCTTAGGATGAGGCGTGATGAAGCGGAACGTAAAGGCCTTCCGTGAGAAAAAGGGCGGCCGGATCGTGATGGTGACCGCCTACGACTACCCCACCGCCCGGCTCGCAGAGGAGGCCGGGGTGGACGCGATCCTGGTGGGGGACTCCCTGGGCAACGTGGTGCTCGGCTACGAGGACACCCGCCCGGTGAAGCTCGAAGAGATCGTCCACCATACCGCCGCCGCGAGGCGAGGGGCAAAGCAGACCTTCCTCGTCGCCGACATTCCCTACCTCGAGGACGCCACCCTGGAGCGGGCGCTTTTGGCCAGCCGGCGGCTATTGAAGGAGGCCGGGGCCGACGCGGTCAAGCTCGAGGGCGCCAAGGTCGAGATTGTCCGTGGCCTGGTGGCGGCCGGGGTGCCGGTGATGGGCCACCTCGGCCTCACCCCCCAGACCGCGAGCCAGCTCGGGGGCTACCGGGTGCAGGGGCGGGACCTGGAGGGGGCGCGAAAGCTCCTGGAGGACGCCCTTCGCCTCGAGGCCGCCGGGGTCTTCGCCCTGGTGCTCGAGATGGTGCCCTCCGCCCTCGCCCGGGCGATCACCGAGCGGGTGAAGGTGCCCACCATCGGGATCGGGGCCGGCGGCGGCACCGACGGCCAGGTGCTCGTCTTCCACGACCTGATCGGGGTGCCGGGCGACTTCAAGCCCCGCTTCGTGAAGCGCTACCTCGAGGGGGGCGAGCTCATTCGCGCGGCCCTTTCAGCCTACGCGGAGGACGTGCGCGCGGGGCGCTTCCCCGCCCCCGAGCACGCTTACGAGCTCGAGCCCGGGGTGATCGAGGCGCTCGGCCTTGGGTAAAATCGGTCTTCGTGGCGCTTAAGTTTCTTGCCGACGGCGAACGCCTGGACCAGGCGGTAGCCCGCTACGCCGGGGTTTCCCGGGCCAAGGCCAAGGCCTGGATCGAGGGCGGGCACGTGCGGGTGGGCGACCGCGTGGTCACCAAGCCCGCCTACCGCCCGAAGAGCGAGGTGGTCGTCGTCGAGCGCCCCCCGGAGCCCCCGCCCCGGGTCGAGCCCGAGGAGAAGCCGATCGACGTCCTCTACGAG
>WFXV01000015.1 GCA_015490435.1 Thermaceae bacterium | reverse complement strand
TACGGAACACAAGGATGCGCCTTCCTTGGTAGGTGAGCCGCGCGTTCTTGTGGCTGTTCACTGGAACCCCTCCTCTCGTGCCCAAAGCCATGCCTTCACAGGCACCAGGGTATGGGGCTCCAGTGAACAACGTGTTGGGAGGTTACACCTAACCCTTGACCACGATCAAGGGCCGGAGGCGGGCGACCTTTTTGCCGATACCGGCGCCGTGGACGACCTCGACCACCTCGGAGACGTCCTTGTAGGCCTCGGGGATCTCCTCCCAGACGGTGGCCCGGGTCTTGGCCCGGACCACGATCCCCTTTTCCTTTAGCGCGCCCACCACGTCCATCTGGCGGGCGAGCTTTTTCGCCTTGGCCCGCGAGAGCCGCCGCCCGGCGCCGTGGCAGCTCGAGCCAAAGGTCTCCCGCATCGCACCCTCGGTCCCAGCGAGGACGTAGGAGTAGCGACCCATGTCGCCGGGGACCAGGACCGGCTGACCCACCTTGCGGTAGGCCCTCGGGATCTCGGGGTGGCCGGGGCCGAAGGCCCGGGTCGCCCCCTTGCGGTGGACCAGGACCCCCCGCCCCCCGTGCTCCTCGAACTTGGCGTTGTTGTGGGCGAGGTCGTAGACGAGCTCGAGCCCGTGGTCGCGGGGGGAGAAACCGGCGGCCTCGAAGGCCTCGCGGGTGAAGTGGGTGATGAGCTGGCGGTTGGCGAAGGCGAAGTTCGCCGCCGCCGCCATCGCCCGCAGATAGTCGTCGCCGTCCGGACTCTTGATCGGAGCGGCGGCCAGCTGGCGGTCGGGGAGCTCGATCTTGTAAAGCGATAGGCGCCTGAGGAACCGCTCGACGTAGTCCTCGCAGACCTGGTGGCCGAGGCCCCGGCTCCCGGTGTGGATGAGCACGGTGATCTGCCCCTCGAAGAGACCGAAGGCTTCGGCCGCCTCGGGGTCGTAGATCGCGTCCACGTACTGGACCTCGAGGAAGTGGTTCCCCGAGCCCAGGGTGCCGAGCTGGGGCGCGCCCCGCTCGAAGGCCCGGGGGCTGACCCGGTCGGGGTCGGCGCCAGGGAGCCGGCCGCCGGACTCGATGTACTCGAGGTCCGCCTCGGTGCCAAAGCCCATCCGCACCACCGCCGGGGCCCCCTCGCGAAGGACGTTCTTGAGCTCCTTCCGGGATAGCCGCACGTCCCGGCGCTCCGAGCCCACCCCGGCGGGAATGCGGGCGTAGAGGTAGTCGGCGAGCTTCTCTTTGAGGGGCTCGACGTCTTCCCGCGTAAGCTTCGAGCGGAGCAGCCGGACGCCGCAGTTGACGTCAAATCCCACACCGCCGGGGCTCACCACCCCCTCCTCGGCGTCCATGGCGGCGACCCCGCCGATGGGAAAACCGTAGCCCCAGTGGATGTCGGGCATGGCCAGGGCGGGCTCGACGATCCCCGGAAGGGTGGCCACGTTCACGAGCTGCCGGAGGGAGGCGTAGTCCTCCTCGGCGAGCTGGCGGAGGATCGCCTCGGAGGCGTAGAAGACCGCGTCCACCCGTATCTTGCCGTGGCGGGGGATGCGGTACTTGTAGGGGCCGACCTTCTCAAAGGGCACGCTCATATGTCCAGCACCACGCTCGCTCGGTAAAGACCGCCTTCCTTCTCGATTCTAAGGCCGTGGAAGGTGGCGCTTTTGACCTCGCCCAGAAAGCGCTCGGCCACCGCGTCGAAGGGGAGGACAAGGAGGCGGGCGAAGAGCTTGCAGCCCTCACCCCCGGGCCCGATCCCGAGCGTGAACCCGCTCGGGACCAGACCCCGGGTCTGGACGAGGTAGATGAGCTCGTTCAAAAAGCGCACGAGCAGGGTCTCGGAATCGGGGGCCTCGAGCCGGAGCGTGCGCACCTCCTTCCCCGGGGGAAGGGGCCCCTCGAAGAGCTCCGCGAGCAGCCCCCGCGCCGCCCAGTAGAAGAGTCCCGGGAGGCTTCTCGCCCTTACCACGAAGCCCACGTCGGCGGTGTGATCCAGTTCCTCCAGGTGCCGCATTGCAAGGTGATCTCCCCACATTTATCCACAGGTATGCATAGGGGAAGATTTGCGATGGGGACGCGGGTTCTCGCCTTTTCCACAAAGTTGTCCACAGGTTATCCACACCTTTCCACAGCCCGGAGGAAAGCCCCGACCCGACCGCGATCCTTTACCCCGGGTTTGGACTCAACCCCAGAAGAGACGTCCACGGCATACGGGGTGAAGCGCTGCAACAAACCGCAGACGTTCTCGGGGGCAAGCCCGCCGGCGACGATCACCCGGGCCGAATCGGGCACGCCGGCGAGCCAAGACCAGTCGAAGGCATGGCCGGAGCCGGGGCGAGGGCCGTCCAGGAGCAAGGCGTCGGCGGGGTAGGCGAAGACCTCCTTGGGCGGGGGGCCCTCGAGCCGGAAGGCCTTGATCACCGGGTAGTGGCGGGAAAGGCGCCGGGCCACCTCCGGGGGTTCGGCGCCGTGGAGCTGGAGGGCGTCGAGCCGGACCGCGCGGGCGACCTCGAGCACCCAGTCCTCCGGGGCGTCCACGAAGACCCCGACCCTGGTGACGAAGGGCCCGAGCACCGCCGCCACCCGGGCCGCCTCCTCAGGCGCGATCCGCCGCTTGGAGGGGGCGAAGACGAAGCCCACCGCGTGGACCCCGAGGGCCTCGAGCATCCGCGCGTCCTCCTCCCGGGTGACGCCGCAGACCTTGACCCGAACCACGCCCCCATCGTAGCTGAGCCCGGCTTCATCCCGGCCTCAGCCCCGCCGTCCGCGGGCGGCGCATACTGGGGGTGATGCCCGCCTGGATTCTGACCCTGGCCCTCCTCGCTCTGCCCCTCCCGGGGGTTCCGGCCCTCGGCCCCGGCGCCGAGATCCGGGTGACCACCCCGGACCTTAGGATCGTCTACCTCGCGATCCGGGTGACCGAGCAGGGGATCGTCGC
>WFXV01000014.1 GCA_015490435.1 Thermaceae bacterium | reverse complement strand
GAGCCCCCAGTAGAGGACGACCCCGGCGGCGTAGACGTCCGAGGCCGGGGTGGGGGCGTGGCCGTAGGTCTCCTCCGGCGAAAGGTAGGCGAGGGTGCCGAGCCTGAGCCGGGCGATGCGTTCGTCCTTGGGCCCGCTTAGGTCGAAGTCGATGAGGCGGGCGGCCCCGCTTTTGTTGATCACCAGGTTCTCGGGCTTGACGTCGCGGTGCACGAGCCCCTGGGCGTGGAGGTGGGCGAGGGCGGCGAGGAGCTGGCGGAAGACGGGGAGGAAGGGGGCCTTAGGGTAGGCGTCCCGCCAGTCGGAGAGCCGTTCCCCGGGGGCGTAGGCGAGGAGGACCGCGGGGTGGCCGGCGACCTCCATGCGCTCGAGCACCGGGTTCACGTTCGGGTGCGAGAGCGCCCGCCCCACCCGCCACTCGCGGTCGGCGCGGGCGTCGAGCCCCTTGGGGAAGACCTTGAGGGCGTAGGGGGTTCCGAAGCGGTCGAAGGCGAGGTAGACGGTGGCCACCGCGCCGCGGGCGATGGGCCGCACCACCCAGTAGCGGCCTTTGAGGAGCGCTCCGACGATGGCCACGCTCCAACTATACGCCGAGCATGGCTTAGACTGGCGGCGTGACGCGCGCGTTTTTACGCTACCTATGGCACGAGTGGTTTCGCCAGGTGGGCGAGGCCCTGCTCATCGCCCTGATCGTGACCACCTACCTCTTCACCACCGTCCAAGTGGTAGGGAACAGCATGTACCCCACGCTGCAAAACGGCGAACGGGTCTTCGTGCCCAAGTACCGGATGTGGCTGGTCCGGCTCGGGTTCGACGAGTGGAAGCGGGGGGAGATCGCGATCATCAAGCCGCCACCCGGCGCGCCCAACGCGGTGGCGCCGTTCCCGGTGCTCGGGTTCAAGTTCCGGCCCTACTTCATCAAGCGGATCGTCGCCCTCCCCGGCGACCGAGTGCGGATCGAGCGCGGCCAGCTCTTCGTCAACGACGCCCCGGTCCCCGAGACCCACATCACCGCCCACATCACCCCCTATCCAGACTCCTTTCCCTTGGTACGCATCTACCGCGGCGAGCCGGTGGCCCTCCAGATCGGGGGGCTCTTCGTCCCCCTCGACCGGCTCCCCGACTACCTGAGGCCGGTGGTGGGGATGCTCGAGCCCCCGCCCCCCGACCTGGTGAAGAAGAGCTACGAGCTCCCGGTGCTCTACGTCCCCAACCTGCGCCTACCCGAGGGCTACTACTTCGTGCTGGGGGACAACCGCACCCTCGGGGGTTCCGAGGACTCCCGCATCTTCGGGCCGCTTCCCGAGCGGCAGATCGCCGGGACCGCGAACTTCGTCTGGTGGCCCCCCTTGGTGCGCACCGAGGAGGGGTTCAAGCTCAACCTGCGTCCCTTGCCGATTCCCGAGGGGTTTTCCCGGGTACCGCCCCCCAGTCAAAACCCTTGAGGCGCCGGGCGGCCTCGACCAGGTTCCTCCCCGCCCGGGCTGCGTCGGCGAGGGCCTCGGCGTCGTCCTCGGGGCGGGGGACCTGGCGGCTGTGGTGGTAGACGAGGCCTAAGGGCACGAGGGCGAGGCCCATGAACCCCAGCGTCACCGTGAGCTGGGCCATCGCCTGGGCGGCCCCGTCCTCCTCGGCGGCGGCGACCAGGGCGTAGGGCTTCCCGGCGAGGAGGAAGCCCTTGTTCTCGAGCGAGGTCATCCGCTCGATCAGGGTCTTCATCCGGGCCGAGGGGGAGAACCAGTAGACCGGGGTGGCGAAGACCAGCGCGTCGGCCTCGAGCATCCGCTGGGCCAGCGGCCCCCAGTCGTCGAAGGCCCCCCGGACGCAGTTTTCCGGCCCGCAGGAGGCGGGGTCCTCGGAGTAGTTGGCGGCGCAATAGGGGATCTGGAGCCGGGCGAGGTCCACCCGCTCGGTGCGGGCGCCGGCCTCGCGGGCGGCGGCCAGCACCGCCTCCAGGAAGAAGGCGGTGCGGCCGTGGGTTCGGGTGGAGCCGTTGATGCCCAGGACCCGGACCATACCCCCTTTAGCTTAGCCGAGGGCCCGCACCGCCTCGGCCAGGCGCCCGGCGCCCTCCTCCGCCTCCTCCCGGGAAAGGATGAGGGGCGGGGCGATCCGGAGCGCGTCGGGGCCTGCGGGCAGGGTGAGGAGGCCGTGCTCGAAGGCGGACCGGACCGCCCGGTCCCGGAGCGCGCCGTTTTCGAACGCCACCGCCAGCATCAGCCCGCGCCCCCGGACCTCGACCACGCCGGGCGCATCCTTGAGCAACGCCTCGAGCCGGGCCTTCAAGAAGGCGCCGACTTCCCGCGCGTTTTCCATCAGGCCCTCTTCCAAAAGGTCGAGGGTCGCCATCGCCGCTGCGGTGGCCACCGGGTTGCCCCCGAAGGTGGTGCCGTGGGCCCCGGGGGGCCAGGAGGAGAGCTCGGCGCGGAAGACAAGGGCGCTTAGGGGAAAGCCCGAGGCGAGCCCCTTGGCCAGGGTGACCAGGTCGGGCTTCACCCCTTCTTGCTCCATGGCCAGGAAGGTGCCGGTGCGTCCGGCGCCGGTCTGGATCTCGTCGGCCACGAGGAGGATGCCGTGGTGTTCGAGCAGGGCCTTGAGCTCCTTGAAAAAGCCCGGCGCCGGGAGCAGGTAGCCCCCCTCGCCCTGGATCGGCTCGGCGAAAAACGCCGCAACCTCGCCGGGGGGGAGCTTGGTCTTGAAGAGGTGTTCGAGGTAGTCGAGCACCGCCTCGCCCGCCTGAGCGGGCGGTACCCCGAAGGGCGGGCGGGGCGGTGCTCGACT
>WFXV01000013.1 GCA_015490435.1 Thermaceae bacterium | reverse complement strand
GGCTGGCTCGAGGCGATGCCCGCCCACCCCGTTCAGAAAGACGAGCGGGGAGGCGGGCATCGCCTCGAGCCAGCCGGGGAGCTGGGCGAAGAGGTCTTCTTCCCCGATCCCTTCCCGCTCGCTGAAAAAGCGGAGGGCGGCGCCGGCCCCGTTCACCGTGCCCTCGAGCAGGTAGCGCGGAGCGGCGTCGACGTGGAGGAGCCCGGCGAGCAGGCGCTCGGGCGCCACCCGGCTGGGCGTGGGCCTTAGGACGAAGGCGCCGGTTCCGGCGTTCACGAAGGCCCAGTCCCCGGGCGGCTCGCCGAAGGCAAAAAGCGCCGCCTGCTGGTCGCCGGTCACCAGTCGGAGGGGAACGCCGAGCACCTTCCCGTACTCGAACCGGTTCGGCACCGCTTTTGGGAGCGGTTCTCCGGGGATGCCGAAGTGCTCGAGCAACCAGGGATCCCAGTCGAGCCGGTCGAGGTTCAAAAGCTGGGTGCGCTGGGCGTTCGCCAGGTCGGCGAGGCCCTCGAAGCGACCGGTGAGCCGGCCAGCGATCCAGGCGGCCATCGGTCCGTAGGCGAGCCGGCCGGCCTCGAAGGCGGTGCTCACCTCGGGCAGGTTCTCCAGGCACCAGCGGAGCTTGCTCGCGCCGTAGTGCGGAGAGAGGAAGAGCCCGGTCCGGGCGTGGATCTCCTGGGCCAGGGGGGCGAGGGCCCGCAGGAAACCGGCCCCCCGCCGGTCCTGCCAGCCGAGCACCGGGGCGAGCGGCCGACCGGTCTCTCGGTCCCAGCAGGCGACGTTCGAGCGCTGGGTGGCGAGCGCCGCCGCCCGCACCGGGCCCGGCGCCTTTTCCAGCGCTTCCCGGGCGGCTTCGAGCACCGAGGCAAAAAGCGCCTCGGCGTCGTACTCAAGGTGATCAGGTCCCGGGCTTCTCGCCTCCACCCGCCGCTCCGCCCTGGCCACCACCCGCCCGGCCTCGTCAAACACGATCGCCCGACTCGCATGCCCGCCCTGATCCAGCGCTAGAAAGGTCATGACTGCAGATTAATGCCCCGTTTTTCTGCGTGACTGGGGTTTTTCAAGCGCGGCTTTGGTGCTAACCTCAAAGTGGGGTGAGATGTATGAGGAAGTGGGTTCTGGGAGCGTTCGTGGGTCTCTTGCTAGCGCTCATGGGCGGTTGCAACATGGGCGGCGTACAGCCCACCTACACCAGCACGGACTTCAACGACACTTGGAACGCGCTGAATGCTAGCCTTTCTGCAATCCAGGCCGACGCGATCCAGGACCCCGCCGTCAGTGCTGCCTATCAAGGTCTCGAGGGAGTAATGAGCTCTGTAGGAGTAGCCTCGCTTGCTCCTGCGGGGATGGCTAAAGCAACCGCGCTTCTATTCAATCCCGCGTCATTGATTCCATTAGAGGTGAAAGAGCTGCCCAGGGGCGGCTACGATTAGACCGACCCGAGTGATCCCTACCAGTACACGCCTGAATCTCCTTATGATTTCGAAGTTAAGTGGACTACAGAAGACGGTCAGATTGCCGTTTTTGGGATTGATTGGGATGACGGTGAGCCTACGGTTTTCGTGCAAACTGCGAGCGGAGATCAGGTAGAGCGTCCGCAGCAGTCCTTTGGAACCTTACATTTAAACGGGGAACTGGTTGCCCGCGGTGACCTTTACGCTCGCTGGGTTCAGTGCGCTTCTACGGGCGGAACTTATATCGATGAGCCGCGTACATTCAGCTTCTTGTTCAATGTGCAGGGGAAGAAAGCCCAGGTTCAAACCGATGTTTCCTTCGATCACACGCAAGAGGACAAGATCCAGCTCCGCTATGGTTTGAGTTACGAAACACTTCGGGGTAGTGCAAGCATTGGTTTCGACATCACTGCGAACGGTACGACTACCCGCGACGCGAACTGCTACACCACGGGATTTGACGCCAACTCGGTGACCTTCGGGGCGACCCTTGACGTAAACGACCACAACACCCGTGAGCAGCACAGCGCCGAGTTCTCCGTTACCTTCAGCAACGCCGTCCTTGATGGGAACGGCAACCTGCAGCGGGCCGATGTGGACGGCTACGTCAAGCTTGACGGCACGCCCGCGGTCACTTTCAACGGCACCCTTGATGATCTCGACCAGACCTGCCCGGGTGCTCATGTGAACCTTTACTTCGCCGACCGGACGATGACCCTCCAGGAGTGGATGATCCAAAACGGCTACTGCACGCCCTAAAAGTGCAGGTACAGAAAAGGGCGCGCGGAATTCCCCGCGCGCCCTTTTCTGTTAATAGAGCTTTGCTCGCCACTGTGTGGCCTCCGCAATGAAGTGGCCAAACGGTTTATTACCGAGGGCGCTATTTGCACCCAAAGAATCCATCCGGGCGCTAAAGAGGAAAGCAAGTGAGTTTCTGGATCCCGGAACAACGGCCTGAGCCGAGATGGACCGGCGCGTGGCCCGATTCAAAGAGCGATTTCCAAATCCCAGAAGGAACGGTTTGAACTACTTCTGGGGTGGCGGGCGCTACGTCACCCCCCAGTTTCAAATCCCAGAAGGAACGGTTTGAACCCATAATATCCCTTGAGAATCGGGAACGCAAAATGTAGTGCGGGCTGTCAAGGTGCACTGAGGCAGGTGCCTCAAACGAGCTCTGTCCCATGCTAACGGCGTTGGGTGGTGGAAGCAAGTTGTGTAGTCGGTCAACACATTTGAGACTCTTTGGGGACCGACTCCTTTTGCATCATAGCCAGGAACTCGAGGGGCGCGAGACCGTTGAGGGCCCGGTGCGGTCGTTCGCGGTTGTAGTAGTCCAGATAGGCATTGAGCTCCTTCTGAAGCTC
>WFXV01000012.1 GCA_015490435.1 Thermaceae bacterium | reverse complement strand
GGCGGGTTCACCGCCGCGCCCTCAGGGTAGGCAACGTAGACCAGCCCCGCCCCCGCCCGGTAGGCGCCGAGGGCGGCGAGCGCCGGGGCCCCGGTGTAGGTGGCGTAGCCCCCGACGACGAGCACCCGCCCCACCGAGCCCTTGTGGGCGTTTTGGGGCCGCGTCGGGAAAAGCCCTGCGAGTGCCTCGGCAAGGAGCAAGAAGGACGTCTCCCCCGCCGCTTCGTAAGCCGCGGGCGGCATCCCGATGGGCGCGAGCCAGAGCTCGCCCCCCGCGTCCCGGCCCGGGGGAAAGAGGTTTTCCCCCTTGAGCCCGGCGAGGGCGACGGTGGCCTGCGCCTTGACGTGCGGGGAAAAGGGCACCCCCGAGGGCAGGTCCACCGCCACCACCGGCAGGCCCGAGGCGTTCACCGCCTCGACCAGCGCGGCCCAATCGCCGGCGAGCGGACGCGAAAGACCGGTGCCGAACAGGGCGTCCACCACCAGGTCGAAGCCGGAAAGGTCCCGGAGGGGGAAAAGGGGTTTCGGCCGGATGCCATAGGCGGCGAGGGCCTCCCGCATATGGGCGGCGTCCCCCTTTTGCCCCTCGGCGGCCCAGACCGAGACCGGGTGACCGAACTCGGCGAGCCAGCGGGCGGCCACCAGACCGTCGCCGCCGTTATTCCCCTTGCCCGCGAGCACGAGGACCCGGGCTTTGGGAAGAATCCGGTGGGCCACCTCGGCGACCGCGCGCCCGGCGGCCTCCATAAGGAGCAGGCTGGGATAGCCGAGCTCGACCGCGCGGGCGTCCACCCGTCGCATGGCTTCGGCGGAGAAGAGCCTCATTCGCGGTGCCTCCCCTTGGCCATCTCCTCGAGCTTTGCGAGCGCCTCGCGGGTGCCGAGCACGATGAGCTGGTCCCCCGGGCGGAGAACGAAGTCCCCCGGCGGGTTCACCACCGGCTCGCCGGCCCGGATCACCGCCAGCACGGTGACGTCGAAGCGGTTTCGGATGTCGAGCTCGGCCAGGCTGCGCTCGGCCATTTCGCTCTCGGGTTCGACCAGGATGTCCTCGATGGAAAGCGGGGCGCCGCCCTTCCTCAGGGTGGTCTCGAGGAAGTCCACCACCACCGGGTGGATCACCAGGTTCGCGAGCCGCTGGCCGCCCACGGCGTAGGGGTCGATGACCTTGTTGGCCCCGGCGCGGAGCATCTTGGGCACCACCGAGGACTCCTCGGCGCGGGCGGCGATGAAGAGCTTCGGGGCGAGCCCCCGGGCGGTGAGCACGATGAAGAGGTTGTCGGCGTCGGAACCAGTGGCAACGATCAGGCCCCGGGCCCGCTCGATCCCCGCCTTTTTGAGGACGAGGTCGTCGCCGCCGTCCCCCTCGAGCACCAGCACCCCCTCGGTGAGCGCCCGCCGGACCCGGTGGGGGTTTTTCTCCACCACCACGAAGGGGGTGTGGTTTTCCTTGAGGGCGGCCGCCGCCTGCCGGCCCACCCGGCCAAAGCCCACCAGGATGACGTGATCCTTGAGCCTCGCCACCTGCCGTTCCATGCGTCTCAACCTCCGGGTCTCGGCGCCTTCCTCCACCAGGTAGTCCATGAAGACGCCGAAGGCGTAAAAGAGGCTCATGATGCCGGCGGTACCCACGAACATGGTAAAGAGGCGCTCGATCGGGGTATCCACCGGGTAGACCTCGTGGTAGCCGATGGTGGTCATGGTCAAAAAGACCATGTAGAGCGCGTCTAAGAGCGTCGCGCCCTCGTCTCGCCAAAGCCAGAGGTAACCGAGGGTGCCCACGGTGGCCACCGCCACCACGAGGAGCGCGGGCAGGCGCAGGCGCTCCCTCAGCGTTTCCCGACCGCTCGCTTCCACCTCGCCGAGCTTACGATAAAAGCGTGGGCGCGTTGACCCGGGCAAAAGAGGCGATCGAGCAAGCCGAGCGGATCGCGGTGCTTACCGGCGCCGGCATCAGCGCCCCCTCGGGGATTCCCACCTTCCGCGACCCCGGAGGGCTTTGGGAAAACTTCAACATCGAGGACTACGCCACCCCCGAGGGGTTCGCGCGCAACCCCGAGGAGGTCTGGCGCTGGTACGCCTGGCGTTACCAGAAGATCCGGGAAGCGAAGCCCAACCGGGCGCACGAGCTCCTCGCTGAGCTCGAGCGGAAGAAGGGCGACGGCTTCCTGCTCGTCACCCAGAACATCGACGGACTGCACCAGCGGGCGGGATCCAAGCGGGTGATTGAGCTCCACGGCAGCATCCACCGGGCCCGCTGCACCGTCTGCGACTACCGCACCGAGCTGCCCCCGCCCGAAGAACTCGAGATCCCGCCCAAGTGCCCGAAGTGTGGCGCCCTCCTGCGGCCGGACGTGGTCTGGTTCGGCGAGCCCCTGCCCCCGGGGGCGTTCGAGGCCGCCCTCGCCGGCTTTCGCTCCGCCGACCTCGCCATGGTGATCGGCACCTCGGCGTTGGTGGAGCCGGCGGCGAGCCTAGGCCGCTACGCCAAGCACGCCGGCGCCTTCCTGATCGAGGTGAACCCCGAGGAAACCCCCCTCACCCCCCTCGCCGACCTCTCGCTCCGGATGGGAGCGGTGGAGGGGCTTTCCGCGCTGCTCGACTAAGGGCAATCGGAGGGCGCGGGCTGACCCGCGGGAACGCCCGTGTTCACGAGTTTCTCGGGGGTGGCCGCGTACCAGAAGCGGCCGTAGCGGTGGCGGGCGAACATGCAAAAACTCGCGCCGCCGGAGCGGAGCTCGAGCTCCACCCCCGGAACCTCCCGAAGCCCTTCGGACCGGAGCTCTGCGAGATCGTCCGCGTAGTCGCCGTGATCCACCGCGTAGGCGAACTGGTGGGCGACCGCCTCGCGCAAGTGGGTCTGGGCGGCGGTGTCGTACGCCCG
>WFXV01000011.1 GCA_015490435.1 Thermaceae bacterium | reverse complement strand
GCGCCTTCCTTGGTAGGTGAGCCGCGCGTTCTTGTGGCTGTTCACTGGAGCCCCTCCTCTCGTGCCCAAAGCCATGCCTTCACAGGCACCAGGGTATGGGGCTCCAGTGAACAACGTGTTGAGAGGTTACAACTAGGGCAGGGCGGCGATGGCGAAAAGGGCCAGCAGGCCGAGCCCGAAACCCGCCCAGGCGAGGCCCCGGCCCGCCGCCGGCCGCCGGGCCAGGTAGAGGGCGAGGAGGAAAAGCCCCCCGAAGGCGGCGAGCTTCAGGTGAAAGAGCCCCTCCCGGAGAAGGTCGGGGCGGCCGTGACCGAGCAGATAAAGCCCGGTGAGGCCCATGACCCCGGCCGAGACCAGGAAGACCGAGGGCCTGAGGCGCGCCCCGCGGGCCCAGGCGAAGAGCCCGCCCACCCAGACCGCGGCGAAGACCAGGTGGAGAAAGAGCACGATCGTGTAAAGATTCATAATGGTTCGGATTATAGTTCGAGCCCGCCGCCCGCCGCAAGCCCCTGCGGGCGCTAGGATGAAGGGGGTATGGACGAGCGCTCGGCGAAACTCCTCGAGCTGGGCCAGCACCTGGTCTGGCGCATCGGCAAGGACGAACGCGAGGGGGTGCTGGTGGTCCGAGTGGGCCTCGCCAGCCGGACCGCCAAGTTCGCCCAACTACCCCGGCTGGCCCCGGCTACCGACGCCGAGATCGAGGCGCTCAAGAAGGCGGGCAAGGTCAAGGTGGAGTGGGTGGATTAGGGATGGAGCTCGAGCACCGCTTCGCCTTCCGCCTGGCCGCGCCCCCCGAAAAAGCGCGGGACCTCCTCTTTGCCCCCGAGCGGGTCTTCTCCGCCCTACCCGGCCTCGAGGGGCTTAAGCGCGAGGGCGACCGCTTCATGGGCCGTCTTTGCGGGGAGGCCCCGATCTTCGGCAAGGTCTGCTTCCCCTTCGAAAGCCGCCTCCACGGGCGGGAAAGGGCCGAGCTCGAGCCGATCCCGCTCGAAGCGGAGTCCTTCTGGGCCGAGCTCGGCGGCGTCGGCGAGGCCGAGCGGGGCGAGCTACGCTACCGGGTCCGCCTGGTCCTCCACGCCCACCTCCCCGCGGGCGAGAAGTGGGGCGGGCGGGCGCTTCGCCGCATGGTCGAGGCCGCCCTCGCCCGAAACCTCTCCCGGGTACTCGCGTCCCTGCCCGAACGCGTCGAGCTCGGGTGATAGAGTAGGGCCAAAGCGGGAGGTGAGCGAGATGGTGGAGGTACGTTTTCTCGGCCACGCGGCGACGTGGATCAAAGGCAACGGGGTCCAGATCCTGATCGACCCCTTCCTCGAGGGCAACCCTCTGGCGGCGGCCGGCCCCGACGAGGTCGAGGCCGACCTGATCGTGCTTACCCACGCCCACGGCGACCACTGGGGGGATACCCTCCGGATCGCCGAGCGCACCGGGGCCAAGGTGGTCTCCACCTTCGAGATCGCGAGCTACGCCTCCGCCCGGGGGGCCGAGGCCTGGCCGATGAACATCGGCGGCACCTACGCCTTCGAGGGCGGCTGGCTCAAGTTCTTCCCCGCCTGGCACTCCTCCTCCTTCCCCGACGGCACCTACGGCGGGATGCCCATGGGCGTGGTGATCGAGCTCGCGGGCAAGCGTATCTACCACGCCGGGGACACCGCGCTCTTTTCCGACATGCGGCTCATCGGTGAGGTGGGGCTCGACCTCGCCCTCTTGCCCATCGGCGACACCTTCACCATGGGCCCGGACGACGCGCTCAGGGCGCTCGAGCTCCTCCGCCCCAAGGCGGTGGTCCCCATCCACTACAACACCTTCCCGCCCATCCAGCAGGACGGCGAGGCCTTCGTGGCCCGGGCCGAGGCGCTCGGCTTCGAAGGGCAGGCGCTCAAGCCCGGCGAAGCCCTCGTGCTCGAATGACGCGGCCCCTCAGGCGGGAGGATTTCCGGCTCGAGCTCCTGCTCGGCCTGGGGACCACCGGGCAGGTCTACCTCGCCTACGCCCCCGACGGCCGCCCGGTGGCGCTCAAGATCCCCCGCGCTGAGGTGCACAAGGACCCCGCGCTCGCGGACCGCTTCGCCCGCGAGGTGCGGCTTTCGCTCGGGCTCTCCCACCCCCACCTGGTCAAGGGGATCGCGGGGAAGCCCTACGGCAAGGGCGCTTTTCTGGCGCTCGAGTACTTCGAGGAAGGCAGCCTGGAAGACCGGCTGCAAAAGGGCCCGCTCCCCCGCGAGCGGGCCCTCGGCTACCTGCGCCAGCTCGCCGAGGCCCTCCTCTACCTGCACCGGCTCGGCATCGTCCACCAGGACGTGAAACCCGCGAACGTCTTCCTAAGGGGCAAGGTGGCGAAGCTGGGGGACTTCGGGGTGGCCCGCACCCGGGAGGACTCCGAGCCCCTGGAGCGGGCCGGGAGCCCCTTCTACATGGCCCCGGAGCTCTTCAAGGGCGGGGAGGCGACCCCGGCCTCGGACGCCTACTCCTTCGGGGTGCTCGCTTATGAACTGCTCGCGGGGAAACGGCCTTTTTACGGCGAGACCTACGAGGAGCTCCTCGCCGCCCACCTCACCGAGAAGCCGCCCCCGCTAAAAGGGGAAAACCCCCGGATCGCCCGGGCGGTCCTCGGCCTGCTCGAAAAGGACCCCAGCGAGCGGCTCGCCCTCGCCGATTTCCTGCGCGCCCTCGAGGCGCCCGAGGAGACCCCGGCGGCCCCCCGCTCCGCCGAGGCCGAGACCCCGCCCCGGCGGCTTTGGCGCTGGTTTTGGAGGAGAAAGCCATGAAACCGGTCTGGTATCCCAGTCCCGCGTACACCCAGGGCAGCCACCTGGAACGGCTGATGCAAAGGCTCGGCGTCGCCGACTACGACGCCCTCTACCGCCTCTCGGTGGAGGCGATGGACCGCTTCTGGGCGGCGACCCTGGAGGAGATCGGCGTCGAGTGGTTCGAGCCCTACCAGGCGTTCGTGGACCTCTCCCGGGGGCCCGCCTGGCCCGAGTGGTTCGTGGGCGGGAAGCTGAACCTCGCCCACGTCGCGGTCACCCAGCACCTCGCCCGGGGCCTCGCCCAGCAGCTCGCGCTCGTCTGGGAGGGGGAGGACGGCAGGGTCACCCGGCTCACCTACCGGGAGCTCGAGCGCGAGGTGGGCCACGCCGCCGCCGCCCTGAAAAACCTCGGGGTGGAAAAGGGCGACCGGGTGGGGCTCTTCCTGCCGATGATCCCGGAGACCGCGATCGCCGCCCTGGCGATCGCCCGGATCGGGGCGATCCTGGTTCCGATCTTCTCCGGCTACGGCGCCGAGGCGGTGGCCACCCGACTGAAGGACGCTGACGCCAAGCTCCTCGTCACCGCCGACGGCTTCTTCCGCCGGGGCCGCCCAGTGGCGATGAAGCCGGTGGCCGACGAGGCGGCGAGGCTCGCGGGAACCCCGAAGACGCTGGTGGTGAAGCGCCTCGGGATCGAGGTCCCCTTCGAGGCCGGCCGGGACGTCTGGTGGGAGGAGGCGCTCGGCGAGGTGCGCGAAACCGCTCCCACCGAGCCGATGGGGAGCATGGACCCCTTCATGCTGATCTACACCTCGGGCACCACCGGCCGGCCCAAGGGCACCGTCCACTACCACGCCGGCTTTCCCTTAAAGGCGGCCCAGGACATGGCCCACCTCTTCGACCTCCGCCGCGGCGAGCTCATGTTCTGGTTCACCGACATCGGCTGGATGATGGGCCCCTGGGCGATCTTCGGAAGCCTCATCCTGGGCGCCACCGTCTTCCTCTACGAAGGCGCCCCCGACTACCCCGGGCCCGACCGGCTCTGGGCCATGATCGAGCGCCACGGGATCACCCACCTCGGCATCTCCCCCACCCTGGTGCGGGCCCTCATGCCCCACGGCACCGAGCCGATCGAGAAACACGACCTCACCGGCCTCCGCGTCCTCGGTTCCACCGGAGAGCCCTGGAACCCCGAGCCCTACCTCTGGTTCTTCCAGCACGTGGGGCGGGGCGAGGCGCCGATCATCAACTACTCCGGAGGCACCGAGGTCTCGGGCGGCATCCTCGGCAACGTGGTCTTCCGCCCCATCAAGCCTACCGGCTTCAACACCGCCGTGCCCGGGATGAAGGCCGCCGTCCTCGACGACGAGGGCCGCCCGGTGGTGGGGCAGGTGGGCGAGCTCGCGGTGCTCGCCCCCTGGCCGGGGATGACCAAGGGCTTCTGGCGGGATCCCGAGCGCTACGAGCGGACCTACTGGAGCCGCTTCAAGGACGTCTGGGTTCACGGCGACTGGGCGATGCTCGACGAGGAGGGGCACTGGTTCATCCTCGGCCGCTCCGACGACACCCTGAAGGTAGCCGGCAAGCGGATCGGCCCCGCCGAGATCGAGTCGGCGGCGGTGGCCCACCCGGCGGTGAAGGAGGCCGGGGCGATCGGGGTGCCCCACCCGGTGAAGGGCGAGGTGCCGGTGGTCTTCGTGGTCCTGAACCCTGGCTTCGAGCCGGACGAGGCCCTCGCCCAAGCGATCATCGAGAAGGTCGCCGAGAAGCTGGGCAAGCCCCTCGCCCCCGAGCGGGTGGTCTTCGTCCCCGATCTACCCAAGACCCGAAACGCCAAGGTCATGCGCCGGCTGATCAAGGCCGCCTACCTGGGAGAGGAGACCGGCGACACCTCGGCGCTCGAAAACCCCGAGGCCCTGGAGGCGATCAAAAAAGCCCGGGAATGAAGGGCGGGGCCTACCTGCTTTTGATTCGCCTGGGAGCGCCGGTCGCATTCGGCCGCTTTAGGGTCGCGCCCGGGGAGCTCGTCTACCTGGGGAGCGCGAAGCGGGGCTTTGGGCCAAGGCTTCTCCGCCACGCGACCCGGCTCTCGGGACCGCCCCACCCCGTCCTCCCCGCGCTCCAGAGCCGCTTTCCCGGAGCCCGGGGGCGGAAGGGGACGCTCTTTTGGCACGTGGATCACCTGCTCGAGGCCGAGGCAGCCTCGCTGGAAGCCGTCCTCCTTTTCCCCGGAAAGACCGAGGACGAGCTGGTCCCGCCGCTCCTCGCGCTCGGGGCCGAGCCGGCGGCGAAGGGGTTTGGCGCGAGCGACAGCCGGGCTCCCACCCACCTCTTTCGCCTCCCCCACCGGCGCCTTGCCCAACTGCCGGGCGGGGTTTGGGTAAGGTAGGGCCGTGCGGCTCGATCCGCTTCTTCTCGAGAAGGCCGAAAGGGTGCGGGCGCTCTTGGCCGAGGGGCTCGAGCACCTCGCCCGGCTCGGCGTGGAGACCGCCCCCCTGCGCCAGGCCCTCACCGACCTCGATGGGCCCTTTTTGCTGGTGGTGGCGGGCGAGTTCAACTCGGGGAAGTCCTCGCTCTTGAACGCGCTCCTCGGCGCGCCGCTCCTTAAGGAAGGGGTCACCCCCACCACCGACAAGATCCAGCTCATCGCCTACGGCGAGGGCACCGAGGTCCTGGGCGAGGACCTGGTGCTCGTGCGCTTTCCCCACGAACTTTTGAAGACCCTCCGCTTCGTGGACACCCCGGGGACGAACGCGGTGATCCAGCGCCACCAGCGGCTCACCGAGGCTTTCCTCCCCCGGGCCGACCTGATCCTCTTCGTGACCAGCGCCGACCGGCCCTTCACCGAGAGCGAGCGCCACTTCCTCGAGCTCATCCGCTCCTGGGGCAAGAAGATCGTCCTGGTGGTGAACAAGGCAGACCTTCTCGACGAGGCGGGGAAGGCGGAGGTCCGCGCCTTCGTCTCGGAAAAGGCCCGGGAGACGCTGGGGCTCGCCGTTCCAGTCTTTTTGGTGAGCGCGAAGACCGGGGAAGGGTTGCCGGAGCTCGAGGCCAAGATCCGGGAGGTGCTCGAGCGCGAGGCCGCCCGCATCAAGCTGGCGAGCCCCCTAGGGGTGCTCCTCCGGCTCCTAAAGGAGGGAAGAGACCGACTTTCGGCCGAGCGGGAGCGCCTTTCCGCCGAGGCCGAGCGCTGCCGGACGCTGGACGCCCTCCTCGAGCGCCACCTCCGGCAAACCCGGGAGGAGTTCGCCGGCAGGAAGGCCCGGCTCGCCCAGGTCTTCGCCGAGATCGAGGCGCGGGGCGAGCGCTGGTTCCGGGAAAACGTGCGGCTCGGCCGCATCCTCGACCTCCTGAACGCGAGCCGGGTGCAAAAGAGCTTCGAAACCGAGGTCATCCAAGACGCCGAGGAGCGCCTCTTGCTCGAGCTCACCGACGCCCTCGCCTGGATCGGCCGGCGCGAGCGCGACCTGCTCGCTTCCGCCCTCGATTTGATCAAGACCACGAGGCCGATCGAGGCCGAGGAGGACGAGGCGCTCAAAACCAGACTCCAAGAGGCCCTGGCCCGCTTTTCCCCGGAGGCCGAGGCCGCCTTCGTGCAAAGCCGGGTGGAGGAGGCCCTCAAAGCCACCGCCCTCGCCGAGGCCGGGGCGGTGGGGCTCGGGGCGATGATCGCCCTCCTTCTCCACGGCCTCGCCGCCGACGTCACCGGGCTCACCGCTGGGATCGCCGCCGCCATCCTCGGGCTCTCGATCCTCCCCCGTAGGCGCGAGGCCGCCTTCCGCGAGTTCAAGCGCCGGCTCGCGGCGATCCGGAAGGAGCTCGAGGCCGCCCTCGAAAAAGCCCTCGAAGAAGAGCTCGAAAAGAGCGCCGAGCGCTTCCGCGTCCTCTACCGCCCCGACTGCGAGCGGGTGAAGGGTGAGCTCGAGGCGCTTGAGGCCGAGGCCCAAAGGCTTTCGTCCCTCGCCGAAGCGGCCCAAAGCCTCAAGGCCGCGCTGGAAAATCCTTGAAGCCTGGCACCAAGATTCCCAGATTCTTGGTATCCTGGATTCGTGGAACTCGCCAAGCTCAGCAAGAAGGGCCAGATCTCGATCCCCCGGCGGCTTTTGAAGGCCCTCGGCATCGAGGGAGAGGCCTACTTCCAGGTCGAGCTCTCCCCGGAGGGCGCGATCGTCCTCCGGCCCGTCGGCATCTACCCCATCGAGATCTACTCCGACGAACGCATCCGGGAGTTCCTTGAAGAAGACGCTTTGAGCGAAGAAGAGCGGGCCGAGCTCGAAAAGGCACTCCCGTGAAGAGGCTCTTTCTCGACGCCAACGTCCTCTTCTCCGCCGCCTGGCAGGACGGCAGGGCCCGGGCGCTTTTTCTCTTGGCGAAAAAGACCCGGGCGACGCTTCTCACCTCGCCCCACGCCCTCGACGAGGCCAGGAAGAACCTCGAGCAAAAGCGTCCCGAAACGCTCGAACGCTTCCACGAGCTGCTGGCGCAAATCGAGCTTGTCCCCGAGGCGCCGCCGGCGCTCGTCTCCGAGGCATTGGAGCTCGGCCTTCCCCTGAAAGACGCCCCCATCCTCGCCGCCGCCTGGCGGGCCGGCACCCACGCCTTAGTCACCGGCGACCGGAGGCACTTCGGCCCCTTTTTCGACCAAGAACTCGCCGGGGTAAAGATCTGGAGCCTGAAAAAGGCCTTCCGGGTGCTCCTCGCCGAAGCCCGAAAACGCTAGGGGCCGCCCGAAGGCGGCCCCCTCCACAAGCCACTAGCTACAAGCCACAGGCCCTTCTTAAAACTCCCCAAACATGATCGCCCGCTTGACCTCCTGGATGAGCTGGGTCACCGGGATCTCGCGCGGGCAGGCCTCGGTGCAGTTGTAGGCGGTGCGGCAGCGCCAGACGCCGCCGGTGGAGCCGAGGACGGGGAAGCGCTCGTGGGCGCCCTTGTCGCGGGAGTCGAAGATGAAGCGGTGCGCCTGGACCACCGCCGAGGGCCCGATGTAGGTACCGTTCACCCAGAAGACCGGGCAGCTGGTGGTGCAGGAGGCGCAGAGGATGCACTTCGTGCCCTCGTCGAAGCGCTCCCGCTCCTCGGGCGACTGGAGCCTCTCCCGCTCGGGCGGGGGCTCGTCGTTGATAAGCCAGGGCTTGACCGCCCGGTAGGCCTTGAAGAAGGGCTCCATGTCGACCACGAGGTCTTTTTCCACCGGCAGGCCGCGGATGGGCTGGACCTCGATCACCTCGGTGCCCAGGTCCTTGACCAAGGTCTTGCAGGCGAGGCGGTTTCGCCCGTTGATCATCATCGCGCAGGAGCCGCAGATCCCGTGGCCGCAGCTCCTGCGGAAGGCCAGGGTGCCGTCGCCCTCCCACTTGACCTTGTGCAGGAGGTCGAGCACCCGGTCCATCGGCTCGGCCTCCAGGCGGTAGCTCTCCCAGTGGGGCCGGGCGTCTTTTTCGGGGTTGTAGCGGAGAATCTTGAGCGTAACCTGCATCGCGCCCTCCCTAGTACGCCCTCGGCTTCGGCTCGAACTTGGTGATCACCACCGGCTTGTAGGCGAAGCGCACCTTGCCGTTGCCCTCTTTGTAGATGAGGGTGTGCTTGAGCCAGTTCTCGTCGTCGCGCTCGGGGTAGTCCTCGCGGGCGTGGGCGCCGCGGGACTCCTTGCGGTTTTTCGCCGAGTGCACCAGGGCCTCGGCGTTCTCTAAGAGGAAGCCGAGCTCGATCGCCTCGACGAGGTCGGCGTTGTAGCGCTCGCCCTTGTCCTGGATGGTGACCTTCTCGTAGCGGTCGAAGAGCTCCTTTAAGATCCCGATCTGCTTTTCGAGGAGTTCCTCGGTGCGGAAGACCGAGGCGTTCTCCATCATCGTGTCCTGCAGGTCCTTGCGGATCGCGAAGGGGCTCTCGCCGCCGGAGTTCGCCTTGATCTTGCTGATGAGCTCGCGGGCGCCGTCGGTGGCGTCAGGCGGCAGGTCCACGAAGGCTTCCCCTTGGGCGAAGCGGGCGGCGGCGAGCCCGGCGCGGCGGCCGAAGACCACCAGGTCGCCGAGCGAGTTGGTGCCCAGGCGGTTCGCGCCGTGGAGGCTGACGCAGGCCACCTCGCCGGCGGCGTAGAGGCCGGGCACCACGGTGTTCTCCCCGTCCTTGATGACCTCGCCGTCCAAGGTGGTGGGGATCCCGCCCATGGCGTAGTGGGCGGTGGGCACCACCGGGATCATCTCCTTCACCGGGTCGACGCCGAGGTAGGTGCGGGTGAACTCGGCGATGTCGGGGAGCTTCTTCTCGATGATCTCGGGGTCGAGGTGGGTGAGGTCGAGGCAGATGTAGTCCTTGTTGGGCCCGCAGCCCCGGCCCTCGCGGATCTCGAGGTACATCGCCCGGCTGACCACGTCACGGGGCGCCAGGTCCTTGATGGTGGGCGCGTAGCGCTCCATGAAGCGCTCGCCCTCGGCGTTCCTCAGGATGCCGCCCTCGCCGCGGGCGCCCTCGGTGACCAGGATCCCGAGCCGGTAGAGGCCGGTGGGGTGGAACTGGTAGAACTCCATGTCCTCGAGGGGGAGCCACCCCTTGCGGTAGAGGATCGCGGTCAGGTCCCCGGTCAGGGTGTAGGCGTTCGAGGTCACCTTGAACATCCGGCCGAAGCCGCCGGAGGCGATCACGATCGCCTTGGCCTGGAAGGTGTGGAGCTCGCCGGTGGCGAACTCCATCGCCACCACCCCGACCGCCCGGCCGTCCTTGTCGAAGATCACGTCAAGCACGTGGAACTCGTTGTAGAAGGTGATGCCGTGCTTAACCGACTGCTGGTAGAGGGTCTGGAGGATCATGTGGCCGGTGCGGTCGGCAGCGTGGGCGGCCCGGGCCACCGGGGCCTTCCCCCACTCCTTGGTGTGGCCGCCGAAGCGGCGCTGGGCGATCTTGCCGTTCGGGAGCCGGTCGAAGGGGAGCCCCATGTGCTCGAGCTCAATCACCGCGTCGATCACCTCGCGGGCGAAGACCTCGGCGGCGTCCTGGTCGGTGAGGTAGTCCCCGCCCTTGACGGTGTCGAACATGTGCCACTCCCAGTGGTCCTCCTCGACGTTGCCGAGGGCGGCGCCGATGCCCCCCTGGGCGGCGCCGGTGTGGGAGCGGGTGGGGTAGAGCTTCGAGATCACCGCCACGTCGGCGCCCGCGCGGGCGGCGTAGAGCGCGGCGGTAAGCCCGGCCCCGCCGGCGCCGATCACCAGTACGTCGTGTTGGTGTGCCATCCCCTACCTCCCTATTCCATGGGCTGGTAGTTCCAGCCCCAAAGCGCGAGGGTGCCGAACGCCGTGACCAGGAAGACCAGGGTGTAGACGATGATCTTTACCCAGGCCCGGGCCCGTCCCGAGGCGATGTAGTCGTCGATGATGTAGCGGAGCCCGTTGGTCCCGTGGAGGATGGAGAGGAAAAGCAGGAGCCAGTTGTAGAACTTCCAGGTCACCGAGCTCATCACCTTGACCATGTGGTCGTAGTTGAGGTCGTGGTGGAAGTCGAAGATCACCGCCCGGGTGTAGAGGTGCCCGAGCACCAAGAAGACGAGCAGCACCCCCGAGACCCGCATGAAGATCCACCAGGCGAGCTCGAGGTTGCTCGAGGCGAGCCTTTTCGCCTCCTCGAAACGACGGGCGCGCATGGCCATTACTCACCACCCCCGAAGACGTGCCCGAGCATCGCGAAGAGCATCGGGAAGCCGATCACGACGTAGAGCGCCCAAACGCCGTACCAAAGCTGCCGCTGGTACTTCACCCCCCAGGAGGTGAAGTCCATCAGGATGATGCGGAGGCCGTTGAGCGCGTGGTAGAGGACCAGCGCGGCCACGCCCACGAGCCCCAGGCCGAAGATCGGGTTGGCCTCGAACTCGAGGAGCGCGTTGAACCACTTGGGCCCGAACATCGAGCTCGAGATCTCGGTGACGTGGAGGGTTAAAAAGAGGATGATCGCCACCCCCGAGATCCGGTGGAGGTAGAAAGCCCATTGTCCTTCTCTGCCGCGGTACATATCCCCTCCTTTTCGGCCCCAGTTTAACCCTCGTCTCACGAAGAATGTCCCTGCACGAAGGAACGTTTCCCCCGCCTCGCGGGGATACCTCCCCCCGGCATGGAGCCGTTCCCGGGTCCGGGAAGGAAAGAGATTTGGACAAAACGGGAGGGCATTCTGGCGGCAGACTTCCTCAAAGGATAAGCCCCGTGTTCATCGCATTTTCAGCCACCGGCCCAGCCGCCTTGCCCAAAAGATTTGGACAATCCCGCGCTCCAATCTTGACAAAGGGGTACCGCTCCCCCATAATGCCACTAGCGGGCGGGGGTACCCCGCTCCCTCGAGGAAAGGAGGTTGAGAGATGGAGCTCTTCGGGTTTGGGCCTCACCTGATGATCGACGGCTACGACGCCGATCCCGAGAAGCTCGCCGACAAGGACCTGATCTACCGGGTCCTCGACGAGCTTCCCGAGAAGATGGAGATGACCAAGGTGCTTCCCCCCTCGGTCTACGACTACAAGGGGCAGACCGAGGAGGACGAGGGGCTCGCCGGCGTGGTCATCATCGCCGAGTCGCACATCGCCATCCACACCTTCCCCAAGCGGCGCTTCATCAGCGTGGACATCTTCTCCTGCAAGGACTTCGAGGTGGAGACCGCCGTGCGCTATCTCACCGAGGCCTTCGGCATCCAGCGCTACGAGACCTACCTGGTGAACCGCGGCAAGGAATACCCCAAGAACCCCGAAGAGGCCCGGATGATCCTCGAGGGCGAACGGGAGTACCTGGAAGCCCGGATCGCCTAACCTGGCTCGCAACCCCCGCCGGCCCACGAGGCCGGCGTTTCCCTTTTTAGAAGAAGGCCTCGGCCACCCCGTCGAAGACGAACTGCACCGCGAGCGCCGCGAGCAAGACGCCGAGCACCCGGGTGACCACGTTCACCCCGGTGCGCCCGAGCAACCGGCTCAAGACCGCCGCCAACCGGAGCGCGAGGTAGGCGGAAAGGAGCACCAGCGCCGCCGCCAGCGCCACCGCCAAGGGCCCGCCGGAAACGTGCCGGGCCTCTGCCACCAGCACCAGGATGCTGGCCATCGCCCCCGGTCCCACGAGCAGGGGGATCGCGAGGGGGAAGACGCTGATGTCCTCCCGCATCCGGGCCTCTTCCTCTTCTTCCGGGGTCTCGCGCACCCGGTGGACGAAGACCATGTCAAGGGCGATCTTGAAGAGCAAGAGCCCCCCGGCGGTGCGAAAGGCGGAAAGGCCGATCCCCAGGTAGCGGAGCAGGGGCTCGCCGAAAAAGCCGAAGAAGACCAAAAGCATGGTGGCGATGGTGACCGCCCGCCGGGCGATCCGGAGCCGCTCCGCCGGCGGACGGTCCCCCGCCAGCGCCACGAAGACCGGCGCCAGCCCCACCGGGTCCATCACCACGAGAAGCGTGGTGAAGGCCTTGAGGAAGAGGGCCAGCGCCTCCAACTAGACCAGCATCTCCTCGAAGTAGCGCTGGAGCCGCTCGGCCTCGGGCTCGCCCCGGGCCACCACCAGGATCGTGTCGTCGCCGGCGAGGGTGCCCACCAGGTCGTCGTTCTTCAGCTTGTCAATGAGGAGCGCGATGCCCGCGGCGTGGCCGAGGGCGGTGCGCAGCACGATGATGTTTCCGCCGCGGTCGATGTCGTGGACGAACTCCTTGAACTGGCGCTTGAGCTCGGCCTCCACGTCCTCCTCGAGCTCAATCGGCGCCAGCGCGTATTTGTGCTTGCCCCGGCCCAGGGGCACCCGCACCAGGCGGAGCTCGCTGATGTCCCGGCTCACCGTGGCCTGGGTGACGTTGAACCCCTCCTGCCGGAGCCTTTCGACGAGCTCGGCCTGGGTGGAAATCTCCTCGCGGGCAACGATCTCCTGAATCTTCTTATGACGTAGCTCCTTATTGGGCATAGGCCATCCCTCCTGGGTTTTCTTCGGAGATTATACGGGCTTTTGCATAAACCCGAGGGCGCGGGTTAACAACCGCTCGGCGAGCGCCCTTTTCGAGGCCTTGCCCCAGGCCTCGGTCCGCCCCGAGCGCTCGATCACCACGAGCCGGTTCTCGTCGGCGCCGAAGGCGGTCTCCGGGTCGGTGGGGTAGTTGAGACAGATCAGGTCGAGGTTCTTCCGCTTGAGCTTGGCGTAGGCCCGGGAAAGCCCCTCGTGCGTCTCCATCGCGAACCCCACCAGGACCTGGTGACGCTTTTGCTCGCCGAGCTCGGCCAGGATGTCGGGGGTGCGAACGAGGCGGAGGTGTTTTTCCTCGCCGGTCTTGGGTTCCTTCTCCCCTTTCCGCTCGGCCGGGCGCCAGTCCGCCACCGCCGCCGCCATGACCACGAGGTCGGCCTCGGGGAAGCGGTCAAGCACCGCCCGGTGCATCTCCTCGGCGCTCTCCACCGGAACCGTCTCGACTCCGAAGGGGTCGGGGAGGTGCGTGGGCCCGTGCACCAGGATCACCCGCGCCCCCCGGTCCCGGGCGGCCTCGGCGACGGCGTAGCCCATCTTGCCGGAGGAGGGGTTCGAGATGAACCGCACCGGGTCGAGGTGCTCGCGGGTGGGACCGGCGGTGACCAAGACCGTGCGCCCGGCGTAGTCCTTTTCGGTGAGGTGGTAGCGGACGTGGGCGGCGAGCTCCTCGGGCTCGAGCATCCGCCCGAGCCCGGGCGCCTCCCCCACCGCCGCCATCGCCCCGTAGGCGGGGCCGGCGAAGGCGTGGCCCCGGGCCTTGAGCCGGGCGACGTTTTCCTGCACCGCGGGGTCGGCCCACATCTCGGGGTTCATCGCCGGCGCCCAGAGGACCCGGCGGGCTCCGGCGACGATGGTGGCCGAGAGCAGGTCCTCGGCGAGGCCGGCGGCCGCCCGGGCGAGGTCGGCGGCGGTGGCCGGCGCCACCAGCACGAGGTCGGCCCAGGCCGCGAGCTCGAGGTGCAAGACCCGCCCGCTGGGGGCGAACCAGCGCCCCTCGGTGGCGACCGGGTGACCGCTCACGGTGGCCAGCGCGAGCTCGGTGGTGAAGGCGAGCGCCCGGGCGGTGGCCAGGGTTCGCACCTCGAACCCGGCCTCGCGTAGACGGCGCACGACGAGGGGCGCCTTGATCGCCGCGGCGCCCCCACCCACCGCCAAGAGCACCCGCTGGCCCAAGCTAGGCCTCCTCCTCTAGGTCGCCGGGATAGAGCTGGTCGAGGACCCGCGAGAGCTTGTCCTCGGGCACCAGGTTCTCGCCGATCTCGAACTGACCGGTGAGGAGCTCCTTCATCGCCCAGGTCACCGGGTTGGGGTCTGGCACCTCGCCCTCGAGGGTGCGCATCTTGGGCCACTCCTTGGGCTCGAGCACGGTGTTCTTGAAGTTGTAGCGAAGGAGCTGCTGGGCCCTTTTGGCCACCACCACGGTGAGCCGGTACTTCGAATCCACGATCTCGAGCAGTTTGTCAATTCCGGGTTCGGCCACGTTCCATCAACCACCTTTCCATCTCATCGAGCTCGGACTCGAGCTCGGGGTCCCGGGTAAGCGCCGCCGCCAGCGCGTCCCCCCGGCGGTACGCCCGAAGGCGCTCGGTCCGCACGATGCGCTCGAGGTCGGCGGTCGCCTCCTCGAGCACGTCGTTGGTCACCACGTAATCGAACCCCACCGCGCCGGCCTCGCGGATCTCCCGCTCGGCCCGCGCCAGGCGGGCGGCGATCTCCTTCAGTTTAGCCGGGTCGCCGTCGCCGGAACGGAGCAAAAGGCGCCGGCGCAGCTCGGTGAGCGAGGGGGGCACGATGAAGATGAAGACCGCCGGGATGCCGAGCTTGGGCGCCCTTTCCTTGACCTGCTTCGCCCCCTCGACCTCGATCTCAAGGAGCACGTCCTCGCCCCGGGCCAGGTGGCGCTCGACCGGCGCCCGCGGCGTCCCGTAGTAGTTGCCCACGTACTCGGCGTACTCCAGGAACGCCCCGGCCTCGATCGCGGCCTGAAAACGCGAGCGGTCCACGAACCAGTAGTCCACCCCGTGCCGCTCCCCGGGGCGCGCGGGACGGGTGGTCATCGAGATCGAGTAGTAGAGCTTCACCCGCTCCAAGAGGCGGGCCCTCAGC
>WFXV01000010.1 GCA_015490435.1 Thermaceae bacterium | reverse complement strand
GGGGTAGACTCGCTCGGCGTAGTAGACCCCGAGCCCCGGGGGAGCGTAGCCCTGCTTGTAGAGCACCCCCGAGGGCTCGGTGCCGTAGTAGACCTGGTAGAGCTTCTTCTCGAAGAAGGCCTGGGCCTTTGGCTTGACCCAGGCGGCGTTCGTAAAGACGATTCCAGAGACGAGGAGGGCGAGGGCGAGGACCGGCGGGAGAAAGGATAAGGGCGCCACCCCGCCGGCGTAGGCGGCCTTGAGCTCTGAGTCCCGGATGAGCCGTGCAAGCCCCACCAGGATGGCAAAGACGAGCCCCAAGGGAAGTGCCACCCCCAGGGTGTAGGGCAGGCGGTAGAGGACGAGGAGGAGGACGTCGGTGATCGGCGTGCCGCGGGCGAGCAGGGTCCCCGAGAGCGAGGAGAGCAGGTCGGTGGTGATCAGCCCGATGAAGAGCAGGACCCCGAGCAGGTAGGGGAGGCTCACCTCGCGCAGGAGGTAGCGCTTGAGCACGCCCCGGATTATAGGGACGGGGTATGAGAAAACCGCCCACCGGGGCGGTTTTAGGGTTTTCGGGGATGGGCCTAGCGGCCGAAGGACTCGAGCACCTCGACCACCAGCGCGGCCCCGATCAGGTTGGCGCCGAGCTCGCGCCGGATCCGCTCGGCTCGGAAGATCCGCTCCACCGCCTGGCGGCGGAGGTAGAGCTCGCCCGCGATCTCCTCGGCCTCGACGAAGCCGATCTCGAGGTAGGCGCGCACCGCCGCCGGGGAGATCCCCTCTCGGGCGAGGTAGCTGAGCGGGTAGCGTTCGGGAAGCGTGAGCATCAGGCCACCACCCCCCGCTCCCGGAGCAGCTTGGCGAGCTCCTTATAGAGCCGTTCCTCCTCCGGCGTGGGGTGCTCGGGGATGGTGATCCGCACCTCGGCGTACTGGTCGCCGCGGTCCCCGCCGGGCTTCGGCCAGCCCTTGCCCCGAAGGCGGAGCTTCTTGCCCGCCTGGGTGCGAGGCGGGATCGAGACCTCCACCGGCCCGTCCAGGGTCGGCACCCGCACCTTGCCCCCCACCACCGCGATCGGGGCGGGGACGTCCACGGTGGTGTAGACGTCGTAGCCCTCGAGGCGGAAGGTGGGGGAAGGGAGAAGGCGCACGGTGAGGTAGAGGTCGCCCGGGGGCTGGCCGGGCCCGCCCTTGCCCGCGAGGCGGAGCCTCTGGCCCTCGCGGATCCCGGGCGGGATCGTCACCTCGACCCGCTCGCCGCCGAGGTCGAGGACCTGCTTGCCGCCGCGGTAGGCGAGCTCGAGGGGGATCCGGATCTCGGCCTCGTAGTCCTGCCCGCGGCGGGGCCCCCGGCGCACCTGTCCGGCGCCGAAGAGGTCCTCGAACCCCATGCCCCCGAAGCCGAAGAGGGTCTTGAAGAAGTCGGAGAAGTCCTCGGGGCCGAACCCCTCGGTCGCCTCCCAGCGAAAGCCGCCGGGGGGCGGGGGCGGCGGGGCCTTGGTGGTGCCGTACTGGTCGTAGATCTTGCGCTTTTCCGGGTCGGAGAGCACGGCGTAGGCCTCGTTGATCTCCTTGAACTTCTCCTCCGCCCCCGGCTCCTTGTTGATGTCCGGGTGGTACTTGCGGGCGAGCTTCTTATACGCCCGCTTGATCTCCTCCTGGGAGGCGTTTCGCGGAACCCCGAGGATGGCGTAGTAGTCTTTGTATTCCATGGCTTCGCCGGATGTGGGGGGTAGGAGGTGGGAGGTGGGCCTTTCCTACCCCCTACTCCCCACCCCCTACCTCCTTCTTCTTCGTCACCGCCACCCGCGCCGGGCGGACCAGGAAGTCGCCGACCTTGTAGCCCTTCTGGTAGACCTCGGCGATCCTCCCGTCCTCCTCGCCCTCGACCACGCCGATCGCCTCGTGGAGGGCAGGGTCGAAGGCCTCGCCCTTGCCCGGGACCTCCTCGACCCCGAGCCCGGCGAGGATGCGGAGGAAGGCGTCCTTGATCTTCTTGACCCCCTCGAGGATCGCCCCGGGGTCGGCCTCGGCGTGCTCGAGCGCGCGCTCGAGGTCGTCGAGCACCGGGAGCACCGCCCTTAGGACCTCGAGCTTCCCCTCGCGCCTCGCCGCCTCGAGCTCGGCGGCGGTCCGCTTGCGGTAGTTGTCGAAGTCGGCGAGGAGGCGGAGGTACTTTTCCTTGAAGCCCTCGAGCTCCTTCCGGGCGGCGTCGAGCTCGGCCTCGAGCTTGGCCGCCTCCTCGATGACCTCGGCCTCCTCCCGGAGGATCTTTTCGTCGAGCTTCTCGTTCTCGGCCACGGCCATCCCCCCTCCTCGGGGGACCCCCGGGGCTGACCCCGGGGGTCCTCGGCCCTTACTCCGCGGGCTTGTAGTCGGTGTCGATCACGTCGTCGCCGGGCTTCGCCTGGGCTTCCTGGCCCCCGGAGGCGGCCTGGGCGCCGCCGGCCGCGGTCTCGTACTCCTGGATCGCCTTCAGGAGCTCGTCCAGGGCCGATTTGAGCTCCTCGTCGGGGGCGTCCTTCTCCACCAGCTCCTTGGCCTTCTTGACGAGCTCCTCGAGCCGGGCCTTGACCTCGGCCGGGGCCTCCTTCTCCTGCATCAGCCGCTCGGCCTGGATGCGGGCGGTGTCGAGGTTGTTCTTGAGCTCGATGTGGGCCTTGCGCTTCTTGTCCTCTTCCTCGTAGCGCTTGGCCTCCTCGATCATCCGCTGGATCTCCTCCTCGGAGAGGGTGGTGGTGTTCTCGATCTTGATCGAGGCCTCCTTGCCGGTGGAGAGCTCCTTCGCGCTCACGTGGAGGATGCCGTTCGAGTCGATGTCGAAGCAGACCTCGATCTGGGGCACGCCGGCGGGCATCGGCGGGATGCCCTCGAGCCGGAAGCGGCCGAGCGACTTGTTGTCCTTCGCGAGCGGCCGCTCGCCCTGGAGCACGTGCACCTCGACCGCGGTCTGGTTGTGCTCGGCGGTGGTGAACATCTCGCACTTGCGGGTGGGGATGGTGGTGTTCCGCGGGATCAACACGGTCATCACGCCGCCCTTGGTCTCGACGCCGAGGGAAAGGGGCGTGACGTCGAGCAGCACCACCTCGCCCACCTCGCCGGTGAGCACGCCGGCCTGGATGGCGGCGCCGAGCGCCACCGCCTCGTCGGGGTTCACGCTCTTGTTCGGCTCCTTGCCGAGCATCTCCTTGACCACCCGCTGCACCGCCGGCACCCGGGTGGCGCCGCCCACCAGGATCACCTCGTCGATCTGGTTGGCGGAGAGCCCGGCGTCTTTCAGCGCCTGCTCGACGGGCGGGCGGAGCCGCTCGAGCAGGGGCTGGATCAGCTCCTCGAACTTGGCCCGGGTGAGCTTCTTCTCAAGGTGCAGGGGCGTCTTGCTTACCGGGTCGAGGGCGATGAACGGCAGGCTGATCGTGGTCTCGGTGGTCGAGGAGAGCTCGATCTTGGCCTTCTCGGCGGCCTCGATCAGGCGCTGGAGCGCCTGGCGGTCGGCCTTCAGGTCCACCCCGTGCTCCTTCTTGAACTCCTCGGCCAGCCAGTTGACGATGGCGTGGTCCATGTCGGAGCCGCCCAGGTGGGTGTCGCCCGAGGTGGACTTGACCTCGAAGACGCCCTCGCCGATCTCCAGGATGGTGACGTCGAAGGTGCCGCCGCCGAGGTCGAAGACCAGCACGGTCTCGTTCCCCTTCTTGTCGAGGCCGTAGGCCAGCGCCGCGGCGGTGGGCTCGTTGATGATGCGCATGACCTCGAGCCCGGCGATCCGCCCGGCGTTGGCGGTGGCCTCGCGCTGGCTGTTGTTGAAGTAGGCGGGCACGGTGATGACCGCCTTCTTCACCTCGGTGCCCAGCTTGGCGGCGGCGTCGTTCGCAAGCTTTTTAAGAATGAAGGCGCTGATCTCCTCGGGGGTGTAGAGCTTGTCCCCGACGCGAATGCGCACGCCCCCGTCGGGCCCGGGCTCGACCCGGTAGGGGACGCGCTTCGCCTCCTCCTGGACCTCCTCCCAGCGGCGCCCGATGAAGCGCTTGACCTCGAAGATCGTGCCTTCCGGGTTCAAGACCGCCTGGCGCTTGGCCATGCGGCCCACCAGGATCTCGCCGTCCTTGAACGCCACCACCGAGGGGGTGACCCGCTCGCCCTCGGCGTTCTCGAGCACGACCGGCTTGCCCCCCTCGATCGTCGCCACCACGCTGTTCGTGGTGCCCAGGTCAATGCCGACTGCTTTGCTCATGGCAGCTACCTCCCCTTCTCTGCTAATAGCATACTCGCGATCATTAGTCTAGTCAACAGACTTGAGCGAACTTTTATCAGGCGCGCGCCTCGGGTTCCTCACCATCCCTCGCCTATACTGGAGGTGCCGATGCTCCGACGCCCCTTGAACCTTTGGCTTTTGGTGCTGGTGGCCATTTTGGTGGCCTGGGCGGTGAGCCTGGGGAGCCCCCAGCAGGTGAGCGCCACCCTGCCGTACTCCACCTTCCTCTCCGAGGTGGAGGCGGGACGGGTGAGCGAGATCACGATTCGCGGCAGCCGGATCGAGGGCCGGCTCACCGACGGCTCGCCCTTCGTCACCTACGCCCCCGCGCCCCCCGAGACCCAGGCGGTGCGGGCCTGGGCCGACCGGGGGATCGAGGTGCGGGTGGCCCCGCCCGGGGGAGCCTCGCCCTGGCCCGGGCTGCTTGTGCCCTTATTCGCGGTGGGGCTTTTGCTCCTTGGGTTTTGGTAC
>WFXV01000009.1 GCA_015490435.1 Thermaceae bacterium | reverse complement strand
GCCCCAGCTTCGATGAGAGCTTGGGCCCTCTTTGCTCCCCGCCATGCTTCCCGGCCAACCGTAGTAAGCTGCATTCGTGGGGACCTCCTCTCTCCTGGAGTGGTCCCCACATTCTTATTGATCGAGTCTCACATGTGTACGTCCGGGTTCACCAGGGTAGACCGGGAGTTCCTGGAGGCGGCCGCCCGGGAGGCGGAGGGCAGCCAGGGTGGCCTCGGCCAGGGCGCGGGGCTGGATCCAGCGTGAGGGGTCGGCGCCCGGCATCGCCCGGCGGTTCGCCGGGGTGTTGATCGCCGCCATCGGCACGAGGGCGAGGACCCGGAGCGCCGGCTCCTCCTCGGCGAGGGAGCGGAGCAGGGCCAGCACCCCGGCCTTGGCGGCGGCGTAGGCGGCGAGGTTCTTGCCGCCACACTTGAGCCCGGCGGCGGCCGAGACCCCCACGAGAAAGCCCCGACGGCGGACGAGCGCCGGGAGAAAGGCGCGGGCGGTGTGGTAGAGGGTCTGCAGGTTGGCCTCGAGCATCTTCTCGAGGAGGCCGGGTCCGCTTTCCCGTAGCGGGGCAGCGGCGAAGGCGCCGGCCAGGTGCACCACCCCGTCCACCTCGGGCTCGGCCTCGGCGAGGGCCGCGGTCGAGAGGGGGTCGGCGAGGTCAGCCAGGCGGTAGGGGAGGCCGTAGCTCCGGGCCCGCGCCTCCAGGCCCTGGGCGTTTCGCCCCACCAGGACGAGCTCGGCGCCGGCCTCGAGGAAGGCCTCGATGAACGCCGGGGCGACCCCGCCCCCGGCGCCGGTGACCAGCACCCTCATCGGATCTCGTCCCCGCCCCAAGCCTCGACGAGCTTCACCGCCTCGGTGTGGTCGGCGTCCTCGCCGATCGTCTTGGCCGCGGCCTGGAAGAGCTCGCGGGTGAGGTGGAAGAGCGGGCTCGGGACCCCGGCGCCCTCGGTGACCTTGTTGCCGATGCGCACGTCCTTGGCCAGGAGGCCGAGCTTGAAGGTGAGGGGGAAACTCCGGTCGAGGACGCGCTCAGGGAAGAGCACTTCGGTGGCGAAGCTCCGCCCCGAGCTTTGGTTGATGACCTCGAGCGCCTTCTCCGGGGCGACGCCCTCTTTTTTGAGCGCGAGCAGCCCCTCGGCGGCGGCCAGCAGGGCGGCGGCGAGCAGGGTGTTGTTCACCGCCTTGGTGGCGTGGCCGGCGCCCACGGGCCCGAGGTGGACGATCTTCTTGCCGAGGGCCGCAAAGAGCGGCTTCGCGCGTTCGAAGTCGGCGGCGTCGCCCCCGACCATGATCGCGAGCGTCCCCGCCTCGGCCCCGGCGGTGCCCCCGGAGACCGGGGCGTCGAGGAAGCGGACGCCGGCCTCAGCGAGCAGGGCGGCGATCTCGCGGCTTTTCTCCGGCTCCCCCGAGGTGCAGTCGATCCAGAGGGTGCCGGTCCTCAGGTGGGGAAGGAGCGCCTTTGCCACCTCCCAGACCTCGTTCGAGGTGGGCAGGCAGGAGAAGATCGCCTCGGCCTCGGCGAGGCCCTCGAGCCTCTCCACCGCGCGGGTGCCGTAGGCCTCGGCGTGGGCCTTGGCCTTGGCTTGGGTGCGGTTATAAACCAGGACCTCGTGTCCCGCCGCTTTCAGGTTCTTCGCCATGGGGTAGCCCATGGCCCCAAGACCGATCCATCCGACCTTCATGCCGCCTCCTTTCGACGAAACCCCCCGGCGAGGAGCCGGAAAAGGAGCAAAAAGGGCAGGCTAAAGCCGAGGCTGGTGGCGAGGAAGAGAAGCCGCGTGCCGTCCAGGGGTTCGGCGTAGGCGACGAGCCGCACCAGCCAGCCGGTGGGCACGGCGATCGCCCAGGTGATGACCAGGGGAGCAAGCCGCGCGTCCCGCCAGGTGCCGGTGAAGGGGGCGACCAGCACCCAGGCGAGGAGGAAGGGCCAAGCCGCCCGGAGGAGGTCCTTGAAGGCAAGCGCCCCGTGGTGGCTGTAGACGCCGGTCGCGGCAAAGAGCAAAAGGGCGAGGAGGTCGGCAAGCGGCCGGCTCATCTTTCCGCCTCCAAAAAGACCTTTTCCGCCCGGTAGGAAGAGCGCACCAGGGGGCCGGAGAAGACCTCCAAAAACCCCATCGCTAGCCCCCACTCCCGGTAGCGGGCGAAGTCCTCGGGGGTGGCGTAGCGGGCCACCGGCAGGTGGTGGCGGGTGGGCCTCAGGTACTGGCCCAGGGTGAGCACCTCGACCCCGGCGTCCCGGAGGTCTTGCATCGCCTCCTTGATCTCCTCCTCGGTCTCGCCGAGCCCCACCATCAGGCTCGACTTGGTGAGGTAGGAAAGGCCCTTTTGGTCGCGGTACTCGCGGGCGAAGCGGAGGACCTTTAGGCTTTGGTCGTAGGTTGCCCGGGGGTCGCGCACGCTCGGGGTCAAGCGGCGGACGGTCTCGAGGTTGTGGGCGTAGACGTCGAGGCCGGAGTCGAGCACCTTTTGGACAGCCTTAAGATCGCCCTGGAAATCGGGGGTCAGGGCCTCGACCCGGGCCCTCGGCCACTCGGCCTTGATCGCCCGGATGGTGGCGGCGAACTGGGAGGCGCCGCCGTCTGGGAGGTCGTCCCGGTCGACGCTGGTGAGGACGACGTAGCCGAGCTTTAGCCTTTTCACCGCCTCGGCCACCCGGCGGGGCTCCTCGGGGTCGAGGCGGCCCTTCGGGTTTCCGGTGTGGACGGCGCAGAACTTGCAGGCCCGGGTGCAAACCTCCCCCAGGATCATGATCGTCATCGTGCCGTGGCCCCAGCACTCGCCGAGGTTGGGGCAAAGCGCCTCCTGGCAGACGGTGTGGAGACCGAGGTTCTCGACGAGCGAGCGGAGCTCGGCGACCTTGGGCCCGGTGGGAAGGCCCACCTTGAGCCAGGGGGGCTTCTTACCTTCCGGGGGCGGCGGGTTCTTCCGCCGGATGCCCCGTTCCACCCGTTTCACCAAAGACCTCCTCCATCGCCCGAACAAGCCGGGCCTTGACCTCGTCCATGGGCACGGGGTGACCGAGCAGCTTTTCGAGGCTCGTCACCCCCTTGTCGCGGATGCCGCAGGGGACGATGAGGTCGAAGTCCTCGAGGTTCGTATTGACGTTCAGAGCAAGGCCATGCAGCGCCACGCCCTCCTTCACCGCCACCCCGAAGGCGGCGAGCTTTTCCTCCCCCACCCAGACCCCGGCGTAGCCTGGGGTGGCGTAGGCCTCGATGCCGTAGCTTTCGGCGACCTTGATCACCGCGGCCTCGAGCTTCCTTAAAAAGTCCCGCACCCGCCGCTCCACTGGGAAGAGCGGGTAGGCGACGAGCTGGCCGGGGCCGTGGTAGGTGACGTCGCCGCCGCGCTCGACCCAGTAGACCTCGAGGCCGTTCGCCCGGTACCAGGACTCGGGGAACTTGAGGTTCTCCCCGGTCGCCTTTCGCCCCAGGGTGATCACCCGGGGATGCTCGACGAGCAGGAGGGTCGGCGGGCGGAGCCCCCGGGCGATCTCAGCGTGCAGCCTCTTTTGGAGCGCCCAGGCCTCCTTGTAGGGCATGAGGCCGAGGTCGCGGACGGCGAAGGTCACGCTTTTAGTCTACGCGAGCCCTCCAGGGGCTTTGAGGCGCGGGTTTACGTTTGTTGGGAAGTTGGCGAATGACCTCGACTTCGATGCCCAGCGGGAGCTCCGCCCAGCTCCGATTGGCGGTCACCGCCGGCAGGCCGAGCCGCGCGGCCAGGGCGAGGCAGGCCCGGTCTCCAAGGAAAAAGCCCTTTGGGCTGGCGGACGACCTCGAGGGCATCCTCTTCATGGAAGGGAATCGTCTTCTGCCCCAGGGCCTGAAGCTTGGCACCGATGCGATGCGCATCCAGGCCTTTGGCACGGAGTTTCCCTAGCGCCTCGGCAAGGTTGACCGCGCTGATTGCCGCGCCCCTTCTTAGCGCCTCCCGCACCACCTCGAAACCTGCCTTCCGGCGCAGGTAGGCGAGCAACGCCGAAGCGTCGAGCACGGCAACCGGTTCAGCCGTCCTCACGTCGGGCCTCCGCGCGGCGCTCCTCAATCAGCTCGCCGGCGAGATCCCCCTCAACGCCGGCCACTCACCGCCAAAGCTCTTCTTCCACCGCTTCCCAGCGTCGAAGCGCGAGGCGGTCCCCCCTCCAGGGTGGCCACCAGCCGGCCCCCGGGTTTTAAGCCCAAGGCGCGCCGGAGCTTGCTGGGGATGACCGAGCGACCGTGCCGGTTGATCCGGACCACGCCCGAGTCCAGGCGTTCGAGTTGAGCCATATTGGCAGATTTTGCCTAATGGTCGGACGCGGGGTCGAGGTCGGGTTCTCCTTGGAGCGCGGTGGCCCGGTAGCGGTTCAAGAAGGCGGCGAGCGCTTCGGGTTCCATGCGAAAGCTCTCGGGCAGGGCCCGAAGCTCGCCCCGAATGGTCTCGAAGACCACCGCCTTGGCGAGGGTTACGCCGAGGAGGCGAAAGGTGCGCACCCGAAAGCCCCGGACCTCGCGCCAGGCGTAGCGGTGGCGGTAAAGGAGCGGGCGGTAGGAAAAGCCCAAGGGGTCGAGCTCGAGGGCAAAGGCCCCGGGGAACGCGACCTTGGACCCGAAGACCGCGAGCAAAAAGAGGGCGAGCGGGTACTGCCCGGCCATGCCGAAGAGCCCGGCGGCGAGCAAGCCGAGGTAGGGGCCCGCCTGGGCCGGGGACAGGGTGACCTCTTCGAGCTCCACCAGGTTCAGTCTAGCCGGGCGGCGGAACCACGCCGCTTGCCCCTGGCGTCTGTCGTGCGGGGGCACCCCCCGGCGGGCGGGATAACCCTGCAAATCCGGCATCATGGTGCACGATTTGCAGGGTTATTCCCCTTCCAGGTCCTTTTCGGTAAAGGCCTCGGCGGTGTAGGTGTAGACCCGGGTCCGGGGGTCGTCGTAGACCCCCTCGTCGAGCCCCGCCTTCCGGGCGAGCGTCGCGAGGAAGAGCCTTTTCTCCGGCAGGTCCTCCCAGACCTCGGGGAGGTAGGTGGCCCGGCCCAAGGGGTGCTCGAGCACCACCCCCACCCCCTCGGGGAGCCGGGCGAGCAGATCGGCGTACCCCTCGAAGGGGAAGGGTTCTTTGGGCGAGAGCACGCTGACCTCGAGCTCCACCCCCGGCCACTCGCCGCGGGAAAGCGGGGGGAAGCGGGGATCCTTGAAGGCGGCGGCGATGGCGTTCTTGTAGACGTCGAGCACGAGCGGCTGGTGGGGCTCGACGGTGCCGATGCAGCCTCGAAGCGCCCCGCCCTTCCTCAGGGTGACGAAGCTCGCCCCCACCTCGGAAAGCGGCGGGGCGAAGACCCTCGGGTCGGGCGGCTCCACCCGCCCGGAGAAGACGTCCTCGATCGCCTGCCTCGCGGTCTCCAAAAGCGTTTTCTTTTCCCTTTTTCCGAGCTTCATGGCGCGTCGTAGCGAAGGGCGGCGTAGCCCACTACCCGGCGGCGGTCGCCGGAGGTGTCGCCGCTGGTGGCGTAGGCGAGAAGCCTGGGCTGCCAGCCGAGCTCCCGGGCGATCGCGGTGAGCGCCGCCCAGGGGTGGCGGCCGCAGGCCTCGGACTCCAGGATCCCCTCGGCGTCCAGGTGCAGGGCCCGGTCCAGGGTCTGGGCGTCGATCCGCCGGGCGACCTCGTCGGCGTGGTAGTGGGAGAGGTCGGTGGAAACCACGATCAGGTCGCCGGGCTCGAGCGCCTCCCGGATCCGGGGCGCGGCCGCGATCGGGTCGGTAATGCCGAAGAGCAGCGGAACCAGCGAGAGCGCCCCGAGCACCATCTGGAGGAAGGGGAGCTCCACCTCCAGGCTGTGCTCCGGCAGGTGGGGCTCGGCGAGCTCGACGAAGGGCGGTCCCATCGCGAGGAGCCGCGCCACCCGGTCGGTGGCCACCGGCACCTCCCCGAGCGGGGTGGCCCAGGCGGTGAAGGGCCCGGTGGAGATGCCCTCGAAGGCGACGTAGTGGGCCGGGCCCAGGAGCCAGACCACCGGGCGGGCGCCGGCCAGGGGGCTTAGCGCCTTGAAGGCGTAGGCGGCCACCGGGCCGGAGTAGACGTAGCCCGCGTGGGGGGCGACCACCGCCCGAGGGGGGGCGGCGCGCTCCTCGGGCACCTCGGCTAAAAGCCGGGCGACCAGGCGTCTTAGGTCCTCGGGATCGGCGGGGTAGAAGGCTCCCGCCACCGCCGGTTCACGAAGCATGGCTTTCCTCCCAGCTCCAGACCCCGGGGATCTTGGCCCCGCAGTGGGGGCAGACCCCGGGCTCCTTCCAAAGGGTGCGCACGCGGTAGCCCTCGCGGTGGATGACAAGGGCGCCGCACTCGGGGCAGTAGGTGGACTTGTGCTCGGGGTCGAGGACGTTGCCCAGGTAGACGAACTTGAGCCCCACCTCCTTGGCGATCCGGTAGGCCCGGAGCAGGGTCTCGTAGGGGGTGCGTTTAAGCTCGGGCATGCGGTAGGCGGGGTGGGCGGCGGAGAGGTGCCAAGGGATCTCGGGGTTCACCGAGTAGAGGAACTCGGCCATCCCCCGGATCTCCTCGTCAGAGTCGTTGTAGCCGGAAAGGAGCAACGTGGTGACCTCGAGCCAGACCTTGCCTCTGAGCTCGGTGCCGACGAAGCGGATGTTTTCAAGCACCGGCTTCAAGCGGGCGCCGGTGAGCTTCCGGTAAAACTCCTCGGTGAAGCCCTTTAAGTCGATGTTGATGGCGTCTAAGTAGGGCTCCATGTACTCCCAGGCGTGGTGGGTCTCGAAGCCCGAAGAGACGAAGACGTTCTTCATCCCCTCGGCGCGGGCGAGCCGGGCGATGTCCCGGGCGTACTCGATCCAGACCACCGGCTCGTTGTAGGTGTAGGCGATCAGCCGGATCCCCGCCCTTTTCGCGGTCTCCACCACCCGCTCCGGCGGCCAGTCCTCCCCGATCGGGTGGTCGGGCTCGCCGGTCTTTAGGTCCACCTTGAACTCGCGGAACTGGCTGATCTGCCAGTTCTGGCAGAACTGGCAAAAGAGGTTGCAGCCCACGGTCCCGAGCGAGAGGATCGGCTCCCCCGGGTGGAAGTGGAAGAGGGGTTTTTTCTCCACCGGGTCCACGTGGACCGCGGCCGCCTTGCCGTAGGTGACGAGGTAGAGCTTGCCGCCATAGTTCCGGCGGACGCCGCACTTGCCCGCCTCCCCGGGGGGGACGGCGCACCAGTGGTGGCAGGCGGTGCACTGCACCCACCCCTTGGGCAGGGGGCGGTAGAGGTCGCACTCGCGGAGCTTGGGGGTCGGCATCGTGGCCTCAGCCATCGGGGCCCTCCTTTACATTTCCTTGCTCATATTTTATCACAAAGCGCCCGTGATTTGCCCCGCCCCGGGGCCGGGGTCCAGAATGGGTCCATGCCCGAGTCCCGGCGGGCGATCTGGGCCCAGCTTGAGGAGCTCTACTGGGTGAGCACCCTGGCCCTGGGGGCGGTGGCCTTCATGCTCGAGCTCGCCCTCGGGGTCCGCCCCCTCACCCTGCTCGGGGGGCTCTACCTGGCGGTGACCCTCGCGCTCTTTCTGGGCCCGCGCTGGATCGTTCCCCACCTGCTCTATGGCCTCTTCAGCACCCTCTTGCTGCTTTGGTGGGTGCCCGAGCTGCCCCTCGCCGGCGAGCCCCGCGAGTTTGCCGCCGCCATCCTGGTGCTCGCCACCCTGGCCCTCGGGCTCTACGGGGGGCCGCTCTGGGCGGCGGCGGGGGCGGGTTCGGTGGCGCTTTTCTTCCCCGAGCTCGGCCTCCACCAGCGGATCGCCTTCCTTGGGGTCTACGCGCTTTCCGCCTACCTCGGGGTGCGGATCCGGGGCTGGCTCGCCGAGCTCGCCCTGGTCCAGGCGCGGCTCGACTGGATCGCCCACCACGATCCCCTGACCGGGCTCGGGAACCGGCGGGCGCTGGAGGCCGCCTTCGCCGAGGGGGGCTGGCGGTTTTTGAGCCTTTGGGACCTCGACAACCTGAAGCGGATCAACGACCAGGAGGGCCACGCCGCCGGCGACGCCGAGCTGCGGAAGCTGGCCGCCGCCTTCCGGGCCGAGGCCCGCGAGAGCGACCGGTTCTTCCGCACCGGCGGCGACGAGTTCGTGGGGCTGCACCGCGAGGCGCGCCCCCCCACCGGGCTCGTCGAGCGGGTGCGCCGGCGCTTTCCCCGGGTGAGCGTGGGGCTCGCGCCGGTGGCCGGCTCCCTGGAGGCGGCGATCGCCGAGGCCGACCGGGCGATGTACCGGGACAAGGCCGGGCGGCGGCCCTCCGGGTAGACTTGGCCCGGTGCGCGTCGCGCTGGGAAGCGAGAGCGAGGTCAAGAAAAAGGCGCTTCTCCGGGCGCTCTCGGCGCTCGGGGCGCGGGCCGAGGTGGTCGCCCTGGCGGTGCCCGGGGCTCCGGCCCAGCCCCTCTCCGAGGCAGCCACCGAGGAGGGAGCCGCCTTTCGCGCCTGGTACGCGAGGAAGCACGGCGACGCCGGGCTCGGGGTGGGGCTCGAGGGCGGGGTAGACCTGGCCTCGGGCTGGCTCACGATGTACGCCGCCGCCACCGACGGCGAGCGGCTCTCCCTCGGCCGGGGCCCCTCGGTGCCGCTCCCCGAGGAGGTGCTCGCCGCCCTCCGCCAAGGCGCCGAGCTCGGACCCTACCTCAAGGAGCGCTACGGCGAAGAGGCGGCGAAGAAAGGCGCGGTCTGGGTCTTCTCCGGCGGCGCGATGACCCGGGAGGAGGCGCTGGCGGCCGCCGCCCGGCTGGCCCTGGGGCCGTTCTTGGGGGAAGAAGGTGCTTTGGGTTCTCCTTAGCTACCTCATCGGCTCGGTGCTCTTCGGGGTGGTGCTCGGCTACCTCCTGAAGGGCTACGACATCCGCCGGGAGGACCTCCCCGGGGGCTCGGGCTCGTTCCGCCGGCTGGGGCCCTTTTGGGGGGTGGTGGTGGCGCTCTTGGACGCCGCCAAGGGGGCGCTCGTCGCCTACCTCGCCCTGCCCCGGCCCGAGCTCCTTCCCTACATGGCGGGGGCGGTGGTGGCCGGGCACTGCTGGCCGGTCTTCTTCGGTTTCCGGGGGGGCGGGGGGATCGCGCCGGCGGCAGGATTCTTCTTGGTCTACGCCCCGGTGCCCACCCTGCTCGCGCTCGCGTTCGGCCTCCTGGTGGCGGCGGTCTACCACCTCCTTTTCTGGCGGCGTCGGCGGCGGGGGATCTATCCCATCCCCTTCGGCGCCATTCCCGCCGTGCCCCTGCTCCTCTACCTCCTCCGCGGCGATCCCGCCGGGCTGCGGGCGGCGCTTTTCGCCGGGCTGGTGATGGGGGTCCGGGCCCTCCAGATGCTCCTTCGGGGCCGATAAACTGGGTGCATGAAAATCCTCCGCTTCGGGAACGGGCAGTACGGCGTGCTCGAGGGCCCCTGGGTCTACGCGACCGAGGGGCCCCTTGGCAAGCGGACCGGCGAGCGCTACCAGCTCGCCTCGCTCGAGCTCCTCGTCCCCACCGAGCCCACCAAGATCGTCGCCGTGGGCAAGAACTACCTCGGCCACGTGCGGGAGATGGGGGGCGAGGCGCCGCCCTCCGAGCCCGGCCTCTTCCTTATCGCCCCGAACGCCCTCCTGCCTCACGGCGGCACGATCCCCTACCCCGACTGGACGAACGAGCTCCACTACGAGGGAGAGCTGGCGGTGGTGATCGGGCGGACGATGAAAAACGTCCCCGAGGAGGAGGCGCTCGCCTACGTCCTCGGCTACACCGCCGCCAACGACGTCACCGCCCGCGACAAGCAGCGGACCGACCTGCAGTGGGTGCGGGCCAAGTCGGCGGACGGGTTCCTGCCGCTCGGGCCCTGGATCGAGACCGAGCTCGACCCCGGGAGCGTCGCGGTGCGCACCTACGTAAACGGCGAGCTCCGCCAGGAGGGGAACACTTCCGACCTGATCTTCCCGGTCCCCCAAATCCTCGCCTACATCTCCCAGTTCATGACCCTCTACCCCGGCGACGTGGTGCTCACCGGCACCCCGGAGGGGGTGGGCCCCCTCGCGGTGGGCGACGTGGTCGAGGTCTCGGTGGAGGGCGTGGGCACGCTCAAGAACCTGGTGGGGAGGGCGCCTTGATCCGCGTCCTCGATACCCGCTGGCTGGGGCGCGAAGGGGTGATCGCGGTCTTCGCCGTCCCCCACGAGGAAGGGGTGGCGCTGGTCGAGACCGGGCCGGAGTCGGCGTTCGGCGAGGTGGTGGCCGGGCTCAAGGCCTTCGGCTACACCCTTGCAGACGTCACCGACGTCTTCCTCACCCACATCCACCTGGACCACGCCGGCGCCGCCTGGCGCTTCGCCGAGGCCGGCGCGCGGGTACACGTTCACCCCCGGGGCGCGCCCCACCTCGCCAACCCGGAAAAGCTCGTCCAAAGTGCCCGCCGTATCTACGGCGAGCAGATGAAGACGCTCTGGGGCGAGCTCCGGCCGGTCCCGAAGGAGCGCCTGTCGGTCGCCGAGGACGGGGCGCGGGTTGCGGTCGGCGGGCGGGTCTTCACCGCCCACGCCACCCCCGGGCACGCGGTGCACCACCACGTCTGGGTGCTCGAGGACGCGGTCTTCACCGGCGACGTCGCCGGCGTGCGGCTTGGTGGGGGGCCGGTGCTTCCCCCCTGCCCCCCGCCGGACATCCAGCTCGAGCACTGGCGGGCCTCGATCGAGAAACTAAGGGCGCTCCCCGCACAGACCCTCTACCTCACCCACTTCGGCGCCTACCGGGACAAGGGGGCGATGCTCGATGCGCTCGATGCGCGGCTTTCGGACTGGGGCGCGTGGGTGCGCGCGCGCCTTCGGGAAGGGCTTTCCCCCGAAGCGATGGTGCCCCTTTTCGAGGCCAAGGTGCGAGCGGAGCTCACCGCCGCCGGGCTCGACGAGGAGGGCGTCGCCCGCTACGAGGCGGCGAACCCCAGCGCTTACTCGGTCTACGGCCTCGTTCGCTACTGGCAAAAGCACCACCCGGAGGCGCTTTGACCGCGGTCTTCGACCTCGAGGGCACCCTCACCGCCGGCGAAACCTGGAAGGGGCTCGCCCGCTACCTCAAGACCCACGGCAAGAAGGCGGCCTACGACCGCTTCTTCGCCCTCCACCTGCCGGGGGCGCTTTTGGCCAAGGCGGGGCTTTTGCCAAAGCGCTGGTACCAGAACGTCTGGATGAAAAACCTCGCCGGCCTCTTTCGGGGCCTGGACGAAGCCGCCCTCCGCGAGGTGGCCGAGTGGGTGGTGGAGGAGGAGCTCTGGCCCGTCCGTAAAGAACGGGTGCTCGCGCGGCTTTTCGACCACCTCGACCGGGGGCACCGGGTGGTGCTGGCCTCGGGGACGTACCAGCCGGTGCTCGAGGCCTTCGCCCGGAGGCTCGCTCCCGGGGTCGAGGCCCTCGGCACCCCCCTCGAGCTCCGGGAAGGCCGCGCCAGTGGCCGCCTCGCCGGCCCGGTCAACGTGGGGCGGGTCAAGGCCGAGCGGGTGCGGGCCTTGCTCGGGGGACCGCCCGACTTCGCTTACGGCGACACCCTGGCCGACCTCCCGCTCCTCCTTTCCGCCCGCCACCCAACGGTGGTCGACCCCGATCCCCGACTTCGGGCCGAGGCCGCTCGGCGCGGGTTCGCGCGGCTTTAGCCCGCCGGTTCCTCGCGGGTGAACTTGGCGAGCTCCTCGGGTTTATGGGCCTTGTCCCGGTACATCCGCTCGTCCACGGTGCGGTAGGCGGCGGGGAAATCCAGGTGGGTGGCGTCCAACCAGCCGGTGGAGGCCCAGGGAAACTGCTGCCGCACCCGGGCGAGCAGGGCCTCGGGGTCCTCGAGGCCCAGGTGCAGCCCGGCGAACTCGTCGCCCCCGATGCGGTAGAGGGCGTCTGACTGGCGGACCGAGTTCTTCAAGATCTCGGCGAACTTCTTGAGCACCCGGTCCCCGGCGGCGTGGCCGTAGAGGTCATTGATCGCTTTCAGGTCGTTGACGTCCCAGAGGGTGAAGATAAGCCGTTTTTCCTCCCGCTGGGCGAGTGCCTGCAGGCGAGGGAAGTCCTCTTCCAGCGCCCGCCGGTTCCGAAGCCCGGTGAGGGGGTCGGTGAGCGCCTGGTTGAGGAGATTTTCGTGGAAGTCCCTGAGCTTTTGCACCATCCGGTAGTACCCGAGCCCGAGCAGCCCCGAGAGCGTCCAGTAGAAGACGGCGATGGGCAAAAGCGCCGGGTCGTCGAGCAGCGGCAGGCCGAGGACCGCTGCCAGCACGGCGGTCGCCGCGAACCCCCAGACCCCCACCATGGCGGTGGCGGCGTAGATGGGGAAGAAGGCGAGGAGGAGGTAAAGCTGGGGGTGGTATTCCATCGGCACCCGGGTGTCCTGCTGTGCGGTGTAAAAGGCGAGGATGGGGAGCACCCCGACGGCGTGGACCAGCCGGGCCCCAAACGGCCACCTCCGGGAAGCCAGGTAGAGCGCGAGCGTCCAAAGGGCGAAGAGCGCGTCGGCGTAGAGGTCCCCACGGTGGCGCCAGGGGTACTGGGTGAGGACCGCGAGACCCAGCGCGATTGCCATCACCCACCAGTAGTAGGTTCCCCAGTGACTTTCGAAGAGCTCGCGTCGCGGGTTGGGCTTCCGCCGGTCGGTCATTGGACCCCCTCCAACAGTCTAGGACGCCCGGGCGCCAGGGGCTGTGGGATGTGACCTAAGCCTAGGTTACGCCCGGGTGGGCTCTGGGGGAACCCTCAAACGGGGGAGCCCGGCTTGGCCCCGGCGAGCGCGAGGAGCACGCCGGGGGCGGTGAGCAGGTAGACCGCCTCGTCTCCTACGGAGCGGGCCGGCCAGACCGCGAGGTCCCGGTCGGTGGCGTAGGGGCCGGCGTAGATCCCGAAGGGGCCGGCGGGGTGGAAGCGCACCGCGGGGCCCGGCCGGCAGGGGGCGACGGCGTGGGCGAGCCGGAGCAGCTCTACCCGGCCGGCGGGGCTTCCCACCTGGAAGTAGCCCACGGGCAGTCCGGCGGGACCCTCGAGCACCCAAAGCCGGGCCCCGGCCGGGGCGAAAAAGCGCCGGGGGCCGGGGCCCGGTCCGATCCGGTAGCCGCAGCGCTCCCCCGCCTCCCCGCCCTCGCGGGGCAGCTCGGGACGGGTGGCGAGGTGGAGCGCCATGGCGCGCCGCTCACTCGGCGATCGGCTCGGCTCCGAGGAGCAAGAGCCCGACGTCGTCGTAGTCGCCGTCGATCCAGTCCTCGACGAGGAGCAGGATCCCGACGGGCTTCCCCTCAGCGTCGAGCGCCCGGTAGGCCCTAAAGCCCCGGGGCCGCTCGTTCAGGGCGTTTTCGGTATAGACGCGCTTATTTCCGTAGTGCTCGTAGGCGTGCACGATCCCGAAGGGGCCGCCCGGGTTGAAACGGGCTACCTGCGGGGGCTCCAGGCAGACCGCGGGGTCGAAGGCGCCCTCGTACCGGAGCACGAAGGTGGCGGCCTCGGGCTTTTCCGGGGCGTAGTAACCGATCTGGTAGTCCCGGGCGGCGCTATGGCCCCCGAGCAGCCGGATCTCGACCGCGGCGGCCGTCGGGCGGAAGGTCCCCGCGGAAAGGGGCTCCCCCGCCCGGTAGCCGCAGTAGTCCTCGGGGCTCGGGGCGCGGCCCCCCTCGGCGGACGGCGAGGAAGCCTCGCCGAGGCGGCGGATCTCCAGGTCGTCCACGAAGAAGGTGGTCCCCTTGGGGCCGATCCCGAAGCCGCCCGCGCGGTAGTCGGGGTCGGTCCAGTCGAGGAGCAGGGTCTCATCAAGCCAGAAGCGGACCCGGCCGCTCGACTCCAGCACAAAGCGGAGGTCGTGCCAGTTTTGGTCCCGGAGGAGGGTTCGGCCGGTATCGGCGAGCTCGCGGCGCGCTACCAGGGTGAAGCGCTGATCCCCGGCAAGCTTGTCGAGGCGGAGTCCCTCGTAGCCGAGCTTGAGCTCGAGGGCGCGGTCCCCGGCGCCGCTCAGGAAGAGAAGAAAGCGAAGGTGACTATCGGTGAAGGGGGCTTCCTGGACCTTGAGCCGGAGGCGGACCTCGTAGTCGGTCCAGTCCACCGCTCCGGTGGTCAAAAACCCTTCGCCAAGGCCCGTTTGGATGCGCAGCGCTTTGTCGAGCTTCCCGCTGGGGTCAAAGGCCTCGGCGATCGTGACCCCTTGCCAGCTCGGGTGGTAGCGGAGCAACCCGTAGTCCCGGGGGTTCACCACCGGAAGCACCGCTCCTGTGGGGTACTGCGCGAAGTCGTCCTTGAAAACCGCGCCCGGCTCGGGGAGCGGATTCCCCGGCAGGACCTTGATTACCGGGGCGCTCGCCCCTCCTCGTTTGCCGCTTTCCACCGCGGTCGCGCCCTGGGGCCTGGGCGCCGGCGCCTCCACCGGCACCGTCACCTTGACCCCGGGGAGCGGCTTTAGCTCCACCGTCGGCCGCGGCGCGCAGGCTGCAAGCACAAGCAGGCCCAAGAGCCAGACCCTCATCCTTTCTTGCATTCCCGTCACCTCCTGGTCCCTTTACCCCTAGCAGGGGCGCAGTTAAGGGGCGGTTAAAGGGCTGCCCCCGCATCAAACTGCGGGGGCAGTACAGGAGGATTTGCTTACCGTACTAGTTGGCTCCGCAAAAGGTATTGCCCTCGTAAGTCACGCAAACCTGTGTTGCAGACCAGGTTACGGTAAGGGTGGCGCTATTCCCCTCGCAATCGGTACCGCTAAAGGTGGCGGTGCCGCGATCGATCTTGGTGCCGTTGTCATGAACGCCGCTGAAGGTCACATTAAGGTGCCAACTATCCGAGCAGCCAGGCCCAGTGCTTTCAAACGTGCCCGAGGCGTTCATGGTTCCTGCTTCGAAGGGGCGGTTGGGATCGTCCGGAGTCCAGGATCCACCAAAGTTATAAGTGACGGTATAAGTGTCGATGCCGTCGCTGGCACGCCAGTATCCGTCGAAGGAGAAGTCCCACTTGGAGCCATTGTGAACCAGGTCGTGCTTGTTGAAGTGCCAGGTGAAGGTGTAGGTGGAGCTGCCCGACACCCTTAGAGTCCAGACGATCTCGCCGCTTGCCTTTAGGCCCGCGCTAGGATCTGCGTCGTTCGGGTCCTTGACATGAACGTTTTTGAACTCCCAGCTCCCGCTGACCGAGCTCCCACCGCCCGAGTAGCTCCAAGCGCAACCGCCGTTGTAAGTGGCGTCCACCGGGATACCGTCGTTATCCGCGTCAGTAGTGTTCCCAGAGACGGTTACACTTGAGCAGTTCCAGCTCGCGGTGTCCAAGGGAGCGACTCCTTGGCTAAGGAAAGGTACCGGCAAGAACGGGACCCCGGCGAGAGCCAAGGGTTCGGTGATCTGATAAAGTTGAAGGTACGCAGTGTCCAAAACGCCGGCAGTCTTTTCGGGTTCAACCGGGTTTCCGGAGTTGCCCCCGCCTCCGCTGACGCCGCCGCCGCACGCGGCCAGCAGACCGGCCAAAAACATGAGGCCCAGAAGCCACTTCCGCATTCGCTTCACCTCCAGAGGCCAACCTACGCGTCCCGTGGTTAAACTCAGGTTAAACCTATGGCGTCGGGCTATTTGTACCGGTCGGGGCTTTTGGAGCGGGTCGTCGGCGCGCTCAAGGAGGCGCCCGTGGTGCTCTGGGGCCCGCCGGGGTTCGGCAAGACGCTCCTTTTGAAGGAAGCGGCCCGGCGCCTCGAGCTCCTCTACCGCACCGAGCCGGGTAGCGAGCCGGCGGCCTACGACTTAGAAGCGCTTCCCGAGGCCTTCGTCCCAGGGGCGCTTTACGCCCTTCCCGTGCGCCCGCCCGCCGAGCCCGACCTGGTGCTTTTTGGCCCCGAGGCCCTCGCCTTCACCGAGGCCGAGGTCCGGGAGCTCGCCCGGCGGCTGGGCGTGCCCCGGCTCGCGCGGGCGGGCTGGGAGCGGCTCGGGGGCTGGCCGGTGCTCCTGCGCCGGGGGTTCGAGGCCGGGACCGCCGACCCCGCCGAGGAGCCGCTCCGGGGCCTGATCGAGGGCTTCCTCGCCCGGCTTTCCGAACCCGCGCGGGCGCTCCTTTGGCTCCTCGCCCTTCCCCTCCCCGAGGCCGCCTGGCGGAGGGCGGGCTTCGGGGGAGCGCTCGATGCGCTGATCGCCGGCGGCTGGGTGCGGGGCGGGGCCCGGGTGCGGCCGCTTCCCGCCCTTCTTGCCTACTTCGAGGCGGTCTCCGGCCCGCCGCCCTTCGACCGCGTCGCGGGCGCTTTGGAGGCCGCCCTGGAGCTCGACCCTGAGGCCGCCTTCGAGGGCTACCTCGCCTACCGCCGGCCCGAGGCGGGAGGGGCGTTCGAGCGGCTGGCCGCGCGCTGCCTGCCCGACGGGGCCTTCGACCGGTTGGTCGAGGCCTGGAACCGGATCCCAAGGGAACACCGCACCCGCCGAGGGGCGCTCTTCGTGGCCCAGGCCGAGCGCAGCCGGGGCCGGCTAGAGGCGGCGCGGGCGCTTGCCCGCTGGGCCGCCGAGGACCCCGCCCTCTTCGCCGAGGCCCGGGACGTGGAGGGCTCGGTGCTCATCCACCTCGGCCGCTACCGCGAGGCCGCCGCCGCTTTCGAAGAGGGCCTCCGGCACGCCGACGCCGACCTCGCCCCCCGGATGCTCGCCGGGCTCGGGGCGGCGCTGATCCGTGACGGGAGCTACGCTGAGGCCGCGCGGGTGCTCGAGCGGGTGGTGGGGGGGCACCGCCCCTTGGACGTGGTGGTGCTGGCGCGGGCGGAGCAGAACCTGGGCATCGCCCTCCACCACCTCGGCCACCTGGAGCGGGCGGTCGCCGCCTACCGCGAGGCCCTCCGGCTCAAGGAGAACCAGGGCCCCCTGACCCAGGCCAACACCCTGCTCTCGATGGGGGAGGCGCTCCGGCTGCTCGGCCGCTTCGAGGAGGCCCACCGGGTCCTGAAAGAGGCCCTGGCCAAGGCCGAGCTCGCCCACGAGTACCGGGCGATCGGCTACTCCGCCCTAAACCTCGGGGACCTCTACGTCGACGCCGGCTGGTTCGACGAGGCCGAGGCCGCCTACCGCCGGGCGGAGGAGGTGCTCCGGCAGGCCGAGGACCCCTACGGCCTGGGGCTCTTGCACCTGGGGAGGGCCCGGCTCTTTCGCCGCCGGGGGGCGCGCGCGAGCGCCCGGGTCGAGCTCGAGCGGGCGGAGGCCGTGCTCAGGCAGGGGGGAAGCCCCGCCGAGCTCGCCGAGGTCTACCTCGAGCGCGCCCTCCTCGGCGGTCCCGCCCGCCGCCGCTGGCTAAGGGAGGCCGAGGCCGCCGCCGGCGAGACCGGGAGCCTGCGCCTTTTGGCCCGGATCCGGGCGGAGCGGGTCCTGGCTGGGGACGCGGGGGAGGAGGCCGCCGCCTACGCCGCCCGGTACGCCCTCTCGGAGGACCTCCCCCTCCTGCTCGACGGGCGCTACCTCCCGGTTTGGGCCCGGGCGGGGGAGGCGG
>WFXV01000008.1 GCA_015490435.1 Thermaceae bacterium | reverse complement strand
GATCTGGGCCTCGGCCTCGGGGCCCAGGGTAAAGCCGAGCCGGGCGGCGAGCCGAAGCCCCCTCAGGATCCGGCTCGGGTCCTCGACGAAGGCCACCGGAGAAAGCGGCTTCAGGCGCTTGGCCTTGAGGTCGGAGAGCCCGCCGTAGGGGTTGAGGAGCACCGGGGGCTCGGGGTGGACCCGAAGGGCCATCGCGTTCACCGTGAAGTCGCGGCGGCGGAGGTCGCGCTCGAGCGTGCTCGGCCGCACCTCGGGCAGGGCGCCGGGGCGGGGGTAGCGCTCCTCCCGGGGGTTCGCGAGGTCCACCCGCATTCCCCCGGGGAGCCGGACCCGGGCGGTGGCGAAGGCGGGAAAGGCCTCGGCCTCGCCGCCGAGCGCCTCCGCCAGGGCCCGCGCGGCCTCGGCCGCCGGCACCCCCTCGATCACGAGATCGAGGTCGGGCCCCACCTCGCCTAAGAGGGCGTCCCGCACCGCCCCGCCCACCAGGTAGATCGCCGCCTTGGGAAAGCGGGATTTGAGCGCGTCGAGCACCCGCCGGGCCCCCGCCGGCAGCCGGGCGAGCACCTCCTCGGCGAGCCCGGGGGCCTCCTCCTCGCGCTGGTAGAGGTCGGTGCGGGTGAAGATCCCGACCACCCGCCCCCCGTCGGTGACCAAAACGCGGCCCGCACCCTCTTTAAGCGCCCGCTCGGCGAGGGAAAGCGGCGCGTCCTTGGGAAGGAGCACCGGCGGGTGTAAAAACCCCTTAGCCGGGGCCTGGCCGAGGCCGAGCATCGCGGCCTTCTCCAGGTCCCGCCGCCTTAGCACCCCGAGCACCCGGCCGCCCTCGAGCACCGGCATCCCCCCGTAGCCCTTCTTCTTCATCCGGGCGAGGGCGTCCTCCACCGTGAGGTCGGGGGGCAGGGCCTCGGGGGCCGGGGTCATGCGCTCGGCCAGGGTGGGCTCCCCGCCGGTGAAGGCGACCAGCGCCCGCGCGAGCCGCTCGCGCACCTCCTCGAGGGGAAGATCCACCCGGGCGAAGGCAGCCCGGGGGTGGCCGCCGCCCTTCCCGAGCACCGTCTTCAAAACCCGCTCGACGTCGATCCCCCGCCGGCTCCGGGCGATCACGAGCCGCTGGTCGCCGAGGCGAAAGAGCAGGAACACCGCGTCGGCGTCGAAGAGGTCGGCGACGGTGTGGGCGAGCGGCGCGAGCGCGGGGACGTAGCCCTCCTTCTTGGCCTCGGCGATCACCGCCCGGTAGGGTCCGGCCCGCACCACCTGGGCGGTGGCGAGGAGCTCCTCCAGCACCTCTTTGGCCTCGGGGGCGAGCCGCCCCTCGACCAAGGGCTTGACCCGGGCGGGGTCGGCGCCGGCCTCGAGCAGCCAGGCGGCCGCCCGGAGGTCGGCGGCGGTGGTGCCGGGGTAGGTGAAGCGACCGGTGTCCTCGAGGATCCCGGCGTAGCCGAGCTCGGCCTCCGGGGGTTTGGGGGTAAGGCCCCGCTCGGCGAGGAGCTCGGCCACCACCGTGGTCGCCGCCCCCACCGCCCGCACCGCGCCGGCGGCGGCGGGGATCGCGTCCTCGTCCGGGGGATGGTGGTCGTAAACCACGAAGGGCACCTTGCCCACCAGCTCGGCAAAGGGGCCGATCCGCCCCCGCTGCTGGGTGTCGACCACCACCACCTCAGTGACCTCGGAAAGCGGCACCTTCTCCGCCGGCAAGAGCCCCAGGTGATCGGCGTAGAGGTTCACCGCCTCCTGCATCCGGCCCTCGAGGCCCCCCACCTGCACCAAGACCGCCCCCGGGTGCAAATAGCGGGCGAGGGCCATGGCCCCGAGGGCGTCGAGGTCCAGGTTCTCGTGGCCGACGATGACCTTCACTCACCCCCAGTCTAGAGGGCCTCGAGCACCCGAAGCACTGCCTCGAGCACCGGCGTCCCCCGGAGCTCGGGCTTTTCGATGGCAAAACCCGGCGGGTAGCGGGGGACCTCGACGGCAAAGGGGAGCTCCCGGAGGCGTTTCGCGTCGTAGTCGGGGGGGTAGCTACTGGCGACGAGCTGGATCCGCATCCGGTCCTCGGTGATCGAGCGGATCCCCCGACGCTCGGCGAGCAGGCGTACCTTGGTGAGGAGGAGGAAGTTCTTCGCCTCTTCGGGAAGCTCGCCGTACTTTGCCCTTAGATCGCGCTCGAGCTTTGCGACCTCGGCAAGCCGGCGGGCGCGGGCGAGCCGGGCGTAGATTCGGCTTCGCTCCTCGACGCTTTCCACGTACTCGGGCGGAATCCGGGCCGAGACCCGGAGGTCGAGGGTGACGTGGGGCTTTGTTTCGACCTTTTCCCCTTTCAGCTTTCTGACCGCCTCGGCCACCATCTCGGCGTAGACCTCGAGGCTCACCGCCCGCACGTGGCCATGCTGCTCGGGGCCGAGGAGGTTTCCCACCCCGCGGATCTCCATGTCCCGCTCGGCGAGCAGGTGGCCGCTTCCGAGGTCAGAGAGGTCGGCGATGGCGGCAAGGCGCTTTTCCGCCGCCTCGGTGAGGCGCTCGGGGTGGAAGAGGTAGGCCCAGGCCTCCCGCTCGCGCCGGCCCACCCGGCCGCGAAGCTGGTAAAGCTGGGCGAGGCCGAGCTTATCCGCCCGCTCGATCAGGATGGTGTCGGCAAGCGGCACGTCGAGCCCGGACTCGATGATCGTGGTGGCGACCAGCACGTCGAAGGCCCCGGCCTCGAACTCGAGCATCACCTCCTCGATCGCCGCCGCCGGCATCTGGCCGTGGACGACGCCGACGCGGGCCTCGGGGACCAGGGCCTCGAGCCAGCGGGCGCGCTGCTCGATCGAGGCCACCCGGTCGTGGACGAAAAACGCCTTGCCCCCGCGCTCTAGTTCATGAAGGATCGCCTCCCGGACCACCAGCGGGTCGAAGGGGGCGATCACGGTGCGAATCGGCTTCCTGCCCGGCGGCGGGGTTTGGATCGAGCTGATGTCTTTTAGCCCCACGAGCGCCTGGTAGAGGGTGCGGGGAATCGGGGTAGCCGAGAGCATGAGGACGTCGACCCCGGCCTTTAACTCCTTTAGCTTCTCTTTTTGCCCCACGCCGAAGCGGTGCTCCTCGTCGACGATCAAAAGGCCGAGTTTTTTGAACTTCACGCCCTCCTCGAGCAGCCGGTGGGTGCCGATCACGATGTCCACCCGGCCCTCCGCAAGGTCTTTAAGGATGCGTTTTGCCTCCGAGGCCGGGGTGAAGCGACTGAGCATCGCCACCTCGACCGGGAGGTCCTTAAAGCGCTCCTTGAAGGTGCGGTAATGTTGCTCGGCCAAAAGCGTGGTGGGGACGAGGAAGGCCACCTGGTAGCCGTGGCCCACCACCCGGTGGGCGGCCCTGAGCGCCACCTCGGTCTTGCCAAAGCCCACGTCCCCCGAGATCAGCCGGTCCATCGGCCGCTCGGCCTCGAGGTCGCGGAAGACGTCCTCGAGCGCCTTTTTCTGGTCCTCGGTGAGTTCGTGGGGGAAGTTCTTTTCAATCAGGAGGTCCCATTCGGGTAGCGGCGGGAAGGCGGTGCCCTTTTCCTGGGCCCGCTTCGCGTAGAGGACGAGCAGCCGTTGGGCGAGCTCCTCGGCGGACTTTTGGGCTTTCTCCTTGGTCCGCTTCCAGTCCTTCTTGGCGAGGCTCGAAAGCTCCGGCGGCTCGTCCGAGGTGGCGGGGTGACGGCGCAAAAGGGGCAGGTCCTCGACCGGGACGTAGAGCCTCCCCTGGTCACGGTACTTGAGCACGAGGTAGTCGCGCCTTGCCCCGAGCACCTCGCGGGTAAGGAGCCCCTCAAAACGACCGATCCCGTGCTCGGGGTGGATCAGGTAGTCGCCCACCGAAAGCAGCTCGGGGTCGGCGACCGCCTCTCCCCTGAAGAAGGTCCGCCGCACCGCGCTCGCGCCCGAGAATCCATAGAGCAGTGCTTCGGTGAGGTAGACGGCCTTCTCCTTCGGGTCCAAAAACCCGCCCTCAAAAGCCCCGGGCACGAGCAAAACGCCCTCAAAGGGCCGCACCTCCCCCGCCACCCGGGTGGGGAGGTCCTTGAAGTGGGTCTTTAGGAGGTAGTCCCGCCCCTTTTCGTGCTTGTAGAAAAAGACGACCCGGTAGCCCTCAGAAAGCCAGCGCTCGATGTCGGCGTGCATCCTTTTGGCCTCGGCGCGGTAGGGGGCAAGCGGCTCGATCGCGGGCCGCTCCTCCTTGGCTCCTGGAAAGGGGGCGAAGAAGACCTTTTCCCGCTCCTCGATGAGGCCCCAAAGCACCTCGGGCGCCCTAGATGGCTGCTCGATATAGACGGGGCCAGGAAACAGGGTGATCAGGGGGACGAGTTTTGGGGGCCCGGCCTTCTCGGAGGGCCTTAGGTGAAAGCGCTCGAGCTCCTCCCCCTCCACCTCGATCCGCTCGAGCTCGGGGCCGAAGAACTCGAGCCTTGCCCCCGCCACCTCCACCACGTCCCCCCGCACTAAGACCTCCTCGTCCCGGAGGTAGCCGAGGCGCTCGAGCTGATCGAGCAGCGACGCGCGGGGGTAGCTCCTTCTCACCTCGAACACGAGCCCTTCGGCTAGGGGGTCGCCGGGGACCTCCTCGAGGGCGTCCTCGAAGCCCATCACGAAGTGGGCGGCCTCGTCCTTGGCGTAGGCCGAGGGACGGAGGTAGGCCCGTACCCCAAAGCTCGAAAGCCCGCGGTAGAGGGAGATCCGCTCCTCGGGAACGAGGAGCACCGCCGGGGCCTTCTCCTCCGCGAAGACCTTGGCTCGAGCTACCTGGGGAAGGTTAACGAGCGCCCGCGCCATCCGCCCGCCATCCTAGGGCGAGGCTGGGACGGGTACAATACCCGCCGTGCGCGCCGGCTTCATCACCGACGCCCGGGAGATCGGGGGTAGCGAGGTTTGGCTCGCCGAGGTCCTCCCCCGGCTCCGCGCCCGCGGCGTCCTTCCCCTCGCGGCCTTCCCGGAGGGCGGGAAGACCGAGCCGATCGTGAAAAGGCTCGAAGCCGCCGGCGTGCCTGTGGTGCGCTACCGGAACTACCGGGAACTTCCGCCGGTGGACCTTTGGATCAGCTCGACCTGGTTTCCCAAGAACTTTGGCCGGATGCTCAAGGCTCTCCCCCGCCCCCACTACGCCCTCGTCCACGACCAGGTGGAGATCTACTACCCCCTCGGCCTCCACCGGCTCTACCGCCTCGGCTACCGGGTCCTCAAAGCCCCCCTTCTCCGCCGGGCCGACGGCGTGATCACCGTCTCCCGCTGGGCCGCCGAGTTTCTGACCCGCGTTCACCGGGTGCCGAACGTGCGCTACGTGCAAAACGGGGTGGACCCCGAGCGCTTCCGGCCGCCCGAGCCGGGGGAAAAGGGGGCCTTGAGAAAGGAGTTCGGGCTCGAGGGGGTCGTCGCCCTGCTCCCGGCCCGCTTCGCGGTGAGCCTCGAGAAAAATCAGATCACCGCCCTGCTCGCGGCCCGCGGCGTGCCCGGTCTCACCCTCGCCTTCGCCGGGGAAGGACCGCTTCTCGGAGCGATGCGGCGGCTCACGCGGCTACTCGGGGCCGAGAACGTGCGCTTCCTCGGCCGGGTCTCCCGGATGCCCGAGCTCTACCGCGCCGCCGACCTCTTCTTCTTCCCCACCCTGGGCGAAAACCAGTCCCTCGCCACCCTCGAGGCCATGGCCTCGGGCCTTCCCGTCCTCACCAGCGACATCCCCGCCCAGCGGGAACTGGTGACGCCCGGGGTCGAGGGGCTGCTCGAGGCGCCCACCCCGGGGCCGATGCAGAGGGCCTTGGTCCAGCTCAGCAGCGACCCCGGACTCCGCGCGCGGCTCGGCCAAGCCGCCCGCAAGCGGGTCCTCGCCCACCACCGGCTGGAGCAAACCGCGGCCGCCCTGGCACGGCTCTTGGAGCGCGCATGAACCCGCGGTTTTTCTTCGCCACCGACGCTCCCCGAATCGCCGGAAGCGAGGTCTGGCTCGCCGAGGTCCTCCCCCGGCTGGCAGCGCTCGGGGCCGAGGTCACCCTGGCGCTCCCCAACGTCTCAAAGCTCGACCCGCTGGTACCCCGGCTCGAACCCAAGGTACGGGTGATCCGCTACCGAAACCCAAAGGAGCTCGAAACCCCCGCAGAGGACGCGGTCCTCAGGATCCTGCAGGCCTGGTTTCCCGGTACCTACCGGGTCCTTGACCGCTGGCCCAGGCCCCGGTGGGTCTTCTCCCACGACCAGCTCCTCTACCACTACCCCCTGGGCTTGCAAACGCTCTACCAGCTCATCTTCCGCTACACCAAGGCCCGCGCCATGCGCCGGGCGGACGGCGTGCTCACCTGCTCCCGCTGGGCCGCCGAACACCTTGAGGCCGTCTACGGCTTGAAGGCGCTCGGCGTCCCCAACGGCGTGGACCTCGTGAAGTTCCGCCCGCCAAACCCGAACGAGCGGGAAATCTTGCGCCGCCGGTTCGGCTTCTCGCGCTTCACCTGGGTCATGCCCGCCCGCTACTCGGCGGAGAAGAACCACCTGGTCGCGTTGCTGGCCGCCCGGAAAGTGCCGGAGGCGGACTTCGTCTTCGTGGGCGACGGGGCGCTGCGGCCCGCCTTCGACCGGCTGGCGCGGCTCCTAGGGACCAAAAACGCGCAATTTTGGCCCTTCGTCGAGGACATGCCCGAACTCTACCGCGCCGCCGACGGTCTCTTTTTCCCGAGCCTCGCGGAAAACCAGTCCCTCACGACCCTCGAAGCGATGGCCTCGGGGCTTCCCGTGGTCACCAGCGACATCCCCGCGCAGCGGGAACTGGTGGAAAACGGCCGGGAAGGGTTCACCCTTCCCCCGCGACCCGTCCGGCTCGCGGAAGGCCTCGCCCGGATCACCCGAGACCCCGCGCTCGCCAAAAGGATGGGGCGGGCGGCCCGGGAGCGCGCCGCCCGGGAGCACGACCTCGAGCACACCACCCGGGAACTCTTCCGGATCCTAAGCGCGCTTTCCGCCCCGTGATAGCATCAATACGATGCGCCTTTTCCGCATCGGCCTCTTTACCGACGTCTATTTCCCCAGCAAAAACGGGGTTTCGACCAGCGTTTACCTGCTTTGGCGCGAGCTTCGCAAGATGGGGCACGAGGCCTGGATCATCGCCCCCAAGTGGCCGGGGACCGCGTCCGAGGAGGGGGTGGTCCGGGTAAGCAGCGTGCCCTATCCCTTCTTCGAGGACTACCGCCTCGGGCTCCCGAATGCCCGGCTCCTGCCCACCCGGTTTGAGGTCGTCCACTCCCACGTCCCCTTCACGCTGGGGCTCTGGGCGCTCTCGCTCGCCCAGAAGTGGCGGGTGCCCCACGTCTCCACCTTCCACACCCACTACGAAAAGTACGCCCACTACGTCCCCGGCCTCGCCTTCCTCGACCGCCACACCCACATCATCCCGAGGCTTGCCCGGGCTTTTTACAACCGGGTAGAGCTGGTGATCACTCCCACCCACCCGGTCAAGGAGCTGGTGGAGCGCTACCGCATCGAGCGCCCGGTCCGGGTGATCCCCACCGGGATCGACACCGAGCTTCTCGCCCGCGCCCCCAGACCCGAGCCCTGCCCCTGGCCCGAAGGCCGCCGCCGGCTGCTCACGGTGAGCCGGCTGGGCAAGGAAAAAAGCCTCGACGTGGCGCTCGAGGCCTTCGCCCAGATCGCGGATGCGCTCGACGCCCACTGGGTGCTGGTGGGCGAGGGCCCAGAGCGCGAGCACCTCGAAGCCCAGGCGAAGCGGCTCGGAGTCAGGGAGCGAATCACCTTCACCGGGGCCGTTCCCTACGAGAAGATCGGCGGCTACTACCGCGCAGCCGAGCTCTTCCTCTTCGCCAGCGAGACCGAGACCCAGGGGCTCGTGCTCTGGGAGGCCCAGGCGATGGGGCTCCCGGTGGTGGCGGTGGCCGCCGGGGGCGCGGTGGAAAGCGTGGCCCCGAACCAGAGCGGCGCCCTGGTGCCCCCGGGCGACGCCAAGGCCCTGGCGGCGGCGGCGGCCGAGATCCTCGCCGACCCCGAACGCCACCGGCGCCTCTCCGAGGGCGCCCGCCGCTTCGCCGAAAGGCGGAGCGCCCCCCGAATCGCCGAGGAGATGGTGGCGGCCTACGAGGAAGCGGAAGCCATCTTCCACAGCGAGCCCAAGAAGCTGCTCTTTAGCTTCCCGACCCTGAAACGCGAAGACGAGCGCGTATAATCCCTCCCAGCATGCCGCGCGTCTCGGTGGTGGTTCCCGCTCGGAACGAGGAGGACTACATCGGCCCCTGCCTGGACGCGCTTTTTCGCCAGGAACCGCCGCCCGACGAGGTCATCGTGGTGGACAACGGCTCCAAGGACGCCACCGCCCGGATCGCCGAGGAGAAGGGGGCCCGGGTCGTGAGGGAACCTGAGCCCGGGGTGCACCGGGCCCGGCAGGCCGGGCTCGAGGCCGCCCGCTTCGAGGTGGTGGCCCAGACCGACGCCGACACCCGGGTGCTGCCGGGCTGGATCGCGGCCATCAAGCGGGGCTTCGAGGACCCCGACACCGTGGTGACCTACGGGCCGATCGGGCTCTACGAGGCGCCCGCCCTCGACCGCTGGCTGGCCCGCTACGCCTTTCCCCTCTTCCTCCGGATCGCCGCCCTCCTGGGCCAGCCCAACGTCTCCGGGGCCAACCACGCGGTGCGCCGCGAGGCCGCGCTCGCGGTCGGGGGTTACGACCGCCCCTACGCCGAGGACATTCACCTGGCGAGGAAGCTGGCCAGGCTCGGGCGGATTCGCTACCTCCCGGACCAGCGGGTCCTGACCTCGGGACGGCGGCTCGCCCGGGGAAGGTGGAAAATGTACGGGGTACACGCGAAGAACATCCTGGCGCGTCTTCTAGGCCGGCCCGAGGACTACGGCCCCGATTACTTCGCCGACCGGGAGCGCTAGATGCTCCCCTGGCGAAGGCCCGGACTCGTCCTCCGGCTGGTGGGGGTACTGGCCCTCACCGAGATGCTCCGGAGCGCCTTCTTCGTGGGTTTTTTCCCCCTGTTCGCCCAGGGGAAGCTGGGGCTTGGGGCCTCGTTGATCGGCCTCGTGACCTCGGTGCACTACTTCACCGACGCCTTTGCCAAAAGCGCCGGCGGCTGGCTCTCGGAGCGGCTGCGGCTGGGATCGGTGCTGCTCGCCGCCGGGGTGGTGGCCTTTTTGGCCGTGGTCTTCCTCCCCAGGGGGCCGCTCGTTTGGATGATCCTCCTCGCCGCCGCCTGGGGCGTCTTCACGAGCCCCCTCTGGCCCGCCATCCTCACCTTCGTCAGCCGGGATAGCCGGGAAGGCTTCGAGGCCCGGGGGGTAACCTCGGCGACCGCCCTGGTGGGCCCGCTCCTCGGCCTCGCCATGCTGGCCACCGGCTACCTGGCCCGGCAGTCGCCGGAGCTCGCCTACCGGGCAATCCTGGCCCTCGCCGGAGTCCTCCTTCTGCTCTCCCTGAGCCTCGCCGGGATCAAGAGCCCGGCCCCCCGCCCGAGCCGGGAGGCCTACGACTGGCGGAAGCTGGTCATGCTGCTTCCCGCCGCCTTCGTGCAGACCCTCTCCACCGGCGTGCTCGCCCCGGTGCTCTTTCTTTACATCGCCCGGGTGGACCTGAGCCTCCCCCGGCTCGTCTTCCTGATCGCGGTGGGGGCGGGGGCGGCCCTCCTCGTCTTCTGGCGCTCGGCCAAGCGGGCCGACGAGGGCGAGCCCCGAAAGCTCCTCGTTCCCGGGCTCTTCCTCGCCGCGCTCGGCTTCACGCTGGTCGGGGTGCTGCCGCTCGTCTTCGGACCCGTGCTCTGGACCCTGGCCCTTACCGGGGCGCTCATCGGAGTGGGTTTCGGCCTCTTCTTCCCGGGCTGGAACGGGCTGGTGGTGAAGAGCCTGCCGGATGCCGACCGGGCCGCCGCCTGGGGGGTGATCATGACCCTCGAGGCCCTGGGCTACGCGGTGGGGCCCGCGATCGGCGGGGTCACCTGGGACCTCCTCGGCCCCTGGGGTCCGTTCGCCACCGGCGGTATGCTGATGGCCCTGGTAGGGGGGTACTACCTTTGGCAGCTTGGGAAGCGATCCTAGCCGCCCTCTTCGCCGCCTACGGCGGGAGCGACCTGCTCTTTCGCTGGATGGGGGTGGGGGCGCTGGCCCACGGGCCCCGGAGCGAGCCGAAGCTCGCCCTCACCTTCGACGACGGGCCCGACCTGAGGACCACCCCCGAGCTCCTCGCCGCCCTTGAGGAGACCGGCACAAAGGCGACCTTCTTCCTCACCGGAAAGCGGGCCGAGCAGCACCCGGAGCTGCTCGCGCGGATCCGGGAAGCGGGCCACGAGCTCGCCTCCCACGGGCGCTTCCACCGGCCGCCCTTTTTGATGGCGCCCTGGACCGAGTGGGTGCACACCGCCTACGATCCCGGCGGGCTCCCCTACTACCGCCCGCCCCACGGCGCCCACTCGCCCTTTACCCGGATCTTCGCCCGGGCGCTCGGGAAGCGGGTAGTGCTGTGGGATCTCGAGTCCAAGGACTGGACCCGGATGGAGGACGAAGCGCTCCTCGAGCGCCTGCTCGAGCTCGCCCAACCGGGCTCGGTCGTCCTCCTCCACGACGGCGTCCCGCGCACCCCGAACCTCGTCCGCAGGCTCGTGCCCGAGCTCCGGGCAATGGGCTTTGAGCTCGTTCCCATGGGCGGGCTCGCGCTCCGGCCCCTCACCTTCAAGGAGGGCCTGATCCGCGCCCTCCAGGGCTTCGACGAGCGCTACGACCGCGCCCACGGCATCCGGCGCTGCCGCCGGAGCGCGGACAACCTCTTCCGCTGCTCCCCCGCCCCCCTGCCGGTGGAGCTTCCCGGGCTCCCGAAGGGCGCCCCGGGGCTCGAGCTCCACTTCGACAGCCGCCGGGTGGCGGCGAGGAGCCCGCTCGCCATCGTCAAGGCCTTGAGGCGGGACCTCAAGGCCGCCGCCCAGCGGGTCAAGGAAGACCCCGAGATCCAGGTGGTCTTCGCCGTCACGCCCCTGGTCGAGGGAGCCCGGGAACTTTTGGGCTTCGAGCTCTACGACCTGCCCAGTGCGCGCTCCTTCGTGGACGCGCTGAGCCGGCGCTTTTTCGACTGGCTCTACCGCGACCCCCGCTACCCGCCGAAGGCGCGCTACGAGGTCAAGCTCATCTACCTCGACCGGGCCGCGTTCCTCAAGAAATACGGCGGGCCCTGAGCCACTGCCGCTTGCCGAGCGCCCCCGGGACCCGCTCGACGGAAAACCCGAGCGCTTCGAGGTTCCTTCGCACCCAGCCGGTGACTGCGTAGCTCACGAGGACCCCGCCGGGGCGAAGGCCGTCTCTGGCCCGGGCCAGGTTCGCAAGCGCCCAGGCGGCGGGGTTCGCCCGGGGGCTGAAGGGGTCGTAGTAGACCGCGTCGGCCCAGTTCGGAGGCAGCCGGGTGGCCTCGATGGGGGCAAAGCGGAGCTCGAGCACGAACCCCTCGCCCCCCACCACGAAGTCCCGCCCCTGCTCCCAGGCGGAAAGGAGGGGCTCGTGCACGTCGGGCGCGAGCCGGCAGCGCGCGAGCACCTCGGCGAGCACCTCGGGCGGCACCGGCTCCGGCTCCAGCCCGATGAAAAAAAGCAACCCGCCCCGGGAACGGACCGCTTCGAGGCTCGCGAGGAAGTTGAGACCGAGGCCGAAGCCCACCTCGACGATCCGGACCTCGTCCCGGCCGGCGACCTCGGGCAGGCGCACGAAGAGCGCCTCGGCCTGCGCCCGGGCGCCCTCCCGCGGGTGGTAGGCCTCGCGGTAGCGCTCGGAGACGAGGGTGGGACTCCCATCTCCGGTCACGATCGGGCGCACGCGGCGAGTCTACAATGGAGACATGCCCCGTTGGTTGGAAGTGCACCTGCCCGACCGGCGCGTGCTCGAGCACCCCTGGCCCAAGGAAGAGGTCTGGCGCGCGGGGCGCTACCGCACCGTGCGCACCCTCCTCGACCTGGGGGCGGCTCGGGTGGACCCGCTCGGTGAGGAAAACCCTCTGGTCTTCGTCGCTGGGCCCCTCGCGGGCACCACCTTCTCCAACGCCAACCGGCTCTCGGTGGGGGCGAAGAGCCCCCTGACCGGCGGCGTCAAGGAGTCGAACTCCGGCGGCACCCTGGCCTTCGCCATGGGGCAGTGGGGGATCGCCGGCTTCACCCTCTTCGGCCGGGCCCCCGACTGGGTGGTCCTCGTCATCGGAGAAAAGGGCGTGCGCTTTCTCGACGGCCGGGAGTTCTTGGGCCAGGGCACCTACGCCACCGTGGCCGAGCTCCGCCGCCGCTTCCCCAAAGCGGCGGTGGCGGCGATCGGACCGGTGGGCGAGTACCAGGGGCTCCTCGCCGGCATCAGCATCACCGACACCGACGGCCTTCCCGGCCGCATCGCCGGCCGCGGCGGCCTCGGCGCGGTGATGGGGGCGAAGCGGGTCAAGGCGATCGTCATCGAAAATCCGGGCACGCCCCCCCGGGAGAAGAAGAAGTTCTTCGACGAGCTCAGGACCTACGGCAAGCTGCTCCGGGAAAACCCGGTGACCGGCGACTACTACCCCAAGATCGGCACCGCCGGCATGGCCGACTACCAGAACGTCGCCGGCGGGCTCCCGGTGCGGAACTTCCGCGCGGGCCGCTTCACCGAGGGCCCCATCCCGATCGGCGGGGAGGCACTCAGGGAGCTCATCCTGAAGCGCGACGGCCAGGGCACCCCCACCCACGCCTGCATGCCCGGCTGCATCATCCGCTGCTCGAACCGCTACCCCGACGCCGAGGGGCGCCTGCTCGTGAGCCCCCTGGAGTACGAGACGATCGGGCTCGTGGGCTCGAACTGCGGGCTCGGGGAGCTCGACGCCATCGCCCGGGTCAACCGCGAGGCCAACGACCTGGGGGTGGACACGATCGAGCTCGGGGCCACCTTCGGGGTGGCGATGGACGCCGGCCTCGCCGAGTGGGGCGACCTCGAGTGGATGCTCGGCGTCACCGAGGAGCTCAGGCGGGGAACCCCGGAGGGCAAGCGCTTCGCCCAGGGCGCCTACCGGCTGGGGCAGGCGCTCGGCCACGCCCGCGTCCCCACCGTGCGCAAGCAGGCGATCAGCGCCTACGACCCCCGGGTGGTCGAGGGTACCGGCGTCACCTACATGACCAGCCAGCAGGGGGCCGACCACACCACCGGCAACCCCGCCCGGGTCGAGACCTTCGAGATGAGCCTCGACGAGGTGATGAAGCTCTCCTTCGACTACCAGGTGAAAAGCGCCGCCCTCGACGCGCTTGGGCTTTGCTACATGTCGGCGGCGGTGGCCGAGGAAGCGATCCCCGTGGTGGCCGAGGCGATCGCCGACCGCCACGACGTGCGCCTACCCGAGAACTACTTCGCCGAGCTGGGACGGGAGGTGCTCCGCCTCGAGCTCGCCTTCAACCGCGCCGCCGGCCTTCCCGAGGTCGAGCCCTTGCCGCGATTCTTCTACGACGAGCCGCTGCCTCCCACGAACCGCCGGGCCCGGCTCGACCCCCAGGTGGTGGCGCAGTTTTGGCGCCGCTTCCTAGAAGGCCCAGGATCGTGAGCAGGTAGGCGGCGCCGAGCACCGGGAGCTCCCCGGTCTTGGCGAAGAGCGTCTTCCCCCCTTCCCCGAGGGCGTAAGGGGCGGTGAGCACCGCCGGCACCCCTTCCGGGGTGCGGGCCCGCACGTTCCCGTAGGGGTCCACACTCGCGCTGATCCCGTCGTTCGCCGCCCGAAGGAGCCAAAGCCCGTTCTCCACCGCCCGCATCCGGCTCATCATCAGGTGCTGGCGGCGGCCGTAGCCGGTCCCGAACCAGCCGTCGTTGGAGACGTTGACGAGAAGGTGCGCCCCCTTCGCGAGCCGCCGCACCTCCCCCGGGAAGTCGGCCTCGTAGCAGACGAAGGCGGCGTAGGGGCCGAGCGGCCGCACCCGCTCCCCCGGCACCAGGTCCACCAGCCCCGAAAGCCCCAACCGGGCGAGCACCGCGTCGTAAAGGGGCCCGAGCCAGGCCCGCCCGGGGAAATACTCGCCGAAGGGGACGAGCCGCCGCTTGGCGTAGACCGCCCGGTCCCGTCCGCTCGCAAAAAGCCGCACCTCGTTCCGGGGCCCTGGGCCCCAGGTGCCGTAGATCAGGGCCCGCTCCCCGAGCGCCGCCGCCGTGCCCCAGGGCAGGCGGGGGACCGCGGTCTCGGGCCAGACCACCAGGCGGGCCCCGGGGTGTTCGGCGAGGCCCGCCTCGGTAAGACGGAGGTAGCGGGCGGCGGCGTCCGCGCCCCGGCTTTTCTCCAGGGGGTCGATCGCCGCCTGGACGAGAAGCGCCGTGCGCTCGGGGGCCGGGGTCGGGAGCGGAAAAAACCAGAGCAAGGCCCAAAGGAGCCCGGCGGCATAGCGCCGCTGCCGGACGGCGAGGGCCGAAAGGAGCGCGAGCAGGCTGAGCCCGTTCACCCCGACCCAGGCCGCGAGTACCCGGAGGCCGCCGTCGGTGGCGGCGTAGCCCAGGTAGCCCCAGGGAAAGGGCCAGGGCAGGTAGGCAAGCAAAAACTCAAAGAGCACCCAGGCGCCCGCGAGGGCGAGGGGCCGCCCCCCGAAAAGGGCGAAGAGGAAGCCGAAGAGAAACGCGAGGGTCAGAATCAACAAGACCCCGGGGAGGAGGCCAAAGGGCCCAAAGCGCGCGAAAAAGCTCGCCGGCAGCCAGGCGAGGTGCACCCCCCAAAACCCGAGACCCAGGAACAGGCCGTAGCGAAACCCTCGGCCCCCGAGGACCGCCGCCAGCATGAAGGGAAGCGAAAACCCCAGCGGGAAGGGGGGGAGCGCCAGGGCGAGCAGGGCGCCGAGGAGGGCTGGCACGTCCCCTTGCTAGCGGGATTGCACATGAGAATGGGCAACAGCGCGGTTAGAATGGCATTAGTGCGCATCGCCGTCTTCTCCGACGTCCACGCCAACCTGCCGGCGCTCGAGGCGGTGCTCGAGTTTGTCGAGGGGCTGGCGGTGGACCACGTCCTCTGCCTCGGCGACCTGGTGGGCTACGGCCCCCACCCCCGCGAGGTCATCGCCCTGGTGCGGGAGAAAAACGTCCCCTGCGTGCTGGGGGGGACCGACGTGCGTGTGATCTTCCCCGTCCCCGGGCCGAAGAAGAGCCCGGAGACCGAGGCCGCCCTGGCCTGGACCCGCGAACAGCTCGGGGAGGAGGAAAAGGCCTTCCTCCGCACCCTGCCCCCGATGCGCAAGCTCCAGACCCCCTTCGGGCGGGCCAAGGCGTTTCACGGCCGGCCCGACGACCCCGAGGCCCGCTTCCCCCTCTTCGAAAGCGAGGCCGCCCTGCAGCCCCTGCTCGAGCCCCTGCGGGCGAGCCTGGTGCTCACCGGGGGCGGGCACGTCCCGGTCTTCCGCGCCCTTACCCGGGGCTACCTCTTGGACCCCGGCTCGGTGGGCCTCACCCTGGGGGGCGAGCCGGGCGCCGACCTCGCGGTGCTCACCGTCACCCCGGAAGGAGTCCAGAGCCGGATCTACAAGATCCCCTACGACTACGCCCAAACCGCCTTCGACATCCAGGCCTGGGGATTGCCCGAGCGGATCGCCCAGGTGGTGCGCACCGGGCGGCCCCTTGCCTCGGAGGACTAACCCCAAAGACCGCGGGCGAAGGTCCGGACCCCGGGGTCGGGGTCGTCGAGAAGGCGGGGTCTCCCGAGGCTGAAAAACCCCTGGGCCGCCGCCTTGCGCACGGTGGGGCTCGGGTCAGCGGCGGCGGCTTCGAGGTAGGCCTCGAGCGCCCCGTGCCCCAGCGCCCAAAGGAGCCGGATCGCGTTTCTGGCCATGCCCGCCCGGCCCGGCCGGGCGAAGGCGGTATCGCCGTACTTTTGGGAAAAAGCCCGGTTCGAGAGCCGGACGAAGTCCCAGAGGTCGGGGTGGGCGAGCTCGGGCTCGGGGGAAAACCCCCGCCAGTAGCCCCCTTTTTCTGCGAAGCGGTTCCAGGGGCAGGCGATCTGGCAGTCATCACAGCCGAAGAGCCAGTTGCCGAAGGCCTCCCAGAGCGAAAGGGGGATCGGGGCCCGGGTCTCGATCGTCCAGTAGCTGATGCAGCGGTTCGCGTCCAGGCCGAGCGCGTCGAGGGCGCCGGTGGGGCAGGCGGAAAGGCAGCGGGTGCAGGTGCCGCAGCGCGGGGGCGCGGGAGCCTTGGGTTCGGCCTCGGCGTCGGTGAGGAGGACGGCGAGGAGGAGGTAGCTGCCGAAACCCTCCCTTAGCACCAGGGTGTTCTTCCCGATCCAGCCGTGCCCCGCGGCGGCGGCCAGGGGGCCCTCGAGGAGGGGGCCGTAGTCCACGTAGCCCTTCGCCCGGAGGCCGAGGTCCCGGGCGGCGTGCTCGAGCTCAGCGAGCACCCCCTCGAGCGCGCGGTGGTAGTCCCGGGTCCAGGCGTAGCGGGCGACCCGCCCCACCCGAAGGCCCCCTTCGGGCGAAGGCGGCTCGGGAAAAGCGTAGGGCGCGGCCAGCACCAGGACGCTTTTCGCCCAAGGGAAGGCCCGCTCGGGGTGAAGCCTTGCCTCCCGCGTGCGCGCGAGGTAGGCCATCCCCGCGTGGCGGCCGGCAGCGAGCCAGGCGGAAAACCGCGTGCGCTCGGCCTCCTCGATCCCGAGGGGCGCGGCTTCCGCCCAAAGCCCGAGCGCCCTGGCCCGGCTCTTGAGCGCATCAAGCTTCGACATCCTCGACGACCCCGTCGAAGACCCGGGCGACGAGCCGCCCGCCTTCGAAGAGCCCGAGGTCGGCCCAAGCGCCGGGGACGATCCGCCCGTAGTCCTCCCAGCCGGCGGCGAGCGCCGCGCCCCGGGTGTGGGCGAAAAGGGCGGCCTCAAACCCCAGGGACTCCCCCGGGGAAAGCCGGTGTCGGGTCGCCTCGCGGAGCGAAGCGGCGAGGTCGGGCTCGGCCACCGGGGCGTCGGAGCCGAAGGCGAGCGGGAGCCGCCGGGCCACGGTGGCGAAGCGAAAGGCCTCGTGCTCCCGGCCGGGAAGCCGCCTTCGCACGAGCTCGGCGTCCTCCGCGAGGTGCACCGGCTGCATCGAGGCCACCACCCCTTCCTGGGCTAGGAGCGCGAGGTCCTCGTCCCGGAGGTCCTGGAGGTGCTCGATCCGAAGCGGGCGCCCGGGGAGCCGGGGGAGCCTCTTGAAAAGCGCAAGCACCCCCGCCACCGCCCGGGTCCCGATCGCGTGGACCGCCAGGGTGAAGCCCGCCGCCAGCGCCTCCCGGCCCTCGGCCTCGATGGCCTCGGGGGCGTCCACCGGGGTTCCGGTCCCGCCCCCGCAGTAGGGCGCGTGCATCCAGGCGGTGGCGGGCCCGAGGGCGCCGTCGGCGAAGAACTTGACCCCGCCGACGAAGAGCCGCTCCCCCCGCCAGCCCGGCCGGACCCCGCGCCAGGCCCCGCGGGGAAGCGCCCACCAGAGCCGAACCGGGAGCTCACCGGCCCGCGCCTCGGCCCAGGAAAGCGCCTCCGGCGGCTCGTAGGCGAGAGCGTGGACCGCGGTATAGCCCCGGCGGGCGAAGGCCCAAAGCCCCCGCCAGAGGTCCTCGGGTCCGGGTGCGGGCGCCGCCGCCTCGAGCCGGGCGAGGGCGGTCTCCACCACCCAGCCGGCCTCCCAGTCCACCAAGGGGTCGTCCGGGGAGAACCCGGCGGCCTCCAGGGCGGCCTCGTTCGCCCTGGCGGCGTGGAGGTCGCGGCTTCTCAGGTAGACCGGCCGTCCGCGCCCGGCGGCGTCGAGGAGTGCCCGGGCGGGCCGCGCGTCAAAGAGGAAGCCGCCGCCCAGCACCCAGCCCGGATCGGGGTGGGCGGCGACCCGCGCCGCCACCTCCCGGAGGTCGGTGAGCCCGGCGAGCGAGAGCCGCCTTTTTTCGGCGCCGTAAAAGAGCGGGTGGGCGTGGGCGTCGGCGATCCCCGGGGTGACCCGCTCCACCCGGAGGCGCCGCGCAGCCGGATGGCGGGCGAGGAGGTCCGCCGCCGGGGCCACCGCCCGGATCCGGTTTCCCTCGAGGTAGACGCCAAAATCCTTCCCGTAGCCGAGGACCTCGCCGAGGATCAGCACAGACACAGCCTATACTTAGGTTCGGTTTGGCGGAGCGGCGCGTCCTTTACCGGGGGAAGATCCTCTCGCTCGTGCTCGAGGACGGGCGCTGGGAGATCGTCGAGCACAAGGACGCGGTGGCGGTCCTCGCGGTAGAAGACGGTCGGGTGCTGATGGTCGAGCAATACCGCCCGGCGATCCGCCGCACCACCCTCGAGCTCCCCGCCGGCCTGATCGAGCCCGGCGAGTCCCCCCTCGAGGCCGCCCGCCGCGAGCTGATGGAGGAAGCGGGCTTCGACGCCGAGCTCAAAGCGCTTTTCAGCTTCTACTCGAGCCCCGGCTTCACCGACGAGCGGATCACCCTCTTCGAGGCCACCCGGCTGACACCCAAAAAGCGCTCCCCGGACCCCGGGGAGGAGCTAAGGGTCCGCTGGATCCCGGTGGAGAAGGTGATCCAAGATTTCTTGAGCGGCGCGCTGGTCACCAGCAGCCCCACCGCCGCCGGTCTGCTCTGGCTTTACCGGACGCGATGATCTTGATCAACGACCCCGCCGACGCACCCCCCGGGCCCAAGGTGGTGGCCATCGGGAGCTTCGACGGCGTGCACCTCGGGCACCGGGCGCTCCTCGCCCGCGCCCTGGCCCTGGCCCGGGAACGCCACCTTCCCCTGCTCGTCTACACCTTCGATCCCCCCACCAAGGTCTTCACCCAGGGGGCCCCGGTGCTCTCGACCCTTTCCGAGAAGGCCGAGCTCCTCGCCTCCGCCGGCGCCGAGATCGTGCTCGCGGTGCCCTTCGACGCCGCCTTCGCCCGGCGCTCGAAGGAGGCGTTCCTGGCCGAGCTCGCCACCCTCGAACCGGCGGCGATCGTGGTCGGGGAGGACTTCCGCTTCGGCCGCGGCCGTGCCGGCGGCCCCGAGGACCTCGCCGCCGTCGCCCCCACCGAGGCGGTCCCGCTTTTGAAGCTGGGCGGCGAGCCGGTCAAATCCTCGCGGATCCGGGCGCTGCTCGAGGCCGGCGACGTCGAGGCCGCCCGCCACCTCCTCGGCTACCCCTACCGGGTGCGCGGGGTGGTGGTCCCCGGCGACCGGCGGGGGCGGGCGCTCGGTTTTCCCACCGCGAACCTCGCGGTACCCCGGCAGAAGGCCCTCCCCCCCGGGGTCTTCGCGGTCTGGGTGGAGCACGGCGGGAAGCGAACTGGGGGCGTGGCCAACGTCGGGGTCCGCCCCACCTTCGGCGACGACGGGACCCGGCGGCTCGAGGTCCACCTGCTCGAGCCCACCCCCGAACTCTACGGCGAGGAGCTCGCGGTCGAGTTCGTCGCCCGGCTCCGCCCGGAGAAGGCCTTCGAAAGCCCCGAGGCCCTTCGCCGTCAGATCCAGTCCGACGTCGAGGCTGCCCGCCGCCGGCTCTACGGACACTAAGATGAAAACGTGGACCCCCGCTTTCGGGCGCTCGGCGAGGTCGCGCGGGCAGCGGCCTCCACCCACGACCCCCACGCCGCTTTGGTGCGGGGCCTCCGCGCCCTGCTCGCGAGCTACCGGCTCCCCTGCGGGGAGGTCTTCGTCCCCGAAGGGGAGGACCTCCGGCTGCGGGCGCTCGAGGGCTGCGAGGGGAACTGCCCCCTCCACGAGCCCATCCGCGCCCTCGCCGCCCGGGCGCTCCGGGAAGGGCGGCAAGCGCGCACCCCGGCGCTGGTGGCGGTGCCGATCCCGGGCACGAAGGGCCCCCGGGCGGTCTACGCCTTCGCCCAGCGCGACCCGGCCCAGGCCCTCGACGAGGCCTTCCTCGAAGCCCTGGCGGGGGTGGTGGGGCTCTGGATCGACCACGCCGAGCTCTACCAGCGGCTCAAGACCCGCGAAGCGGAACGCGGCCGGCTGCTCCGAAGGCTCCTTTTGGTGCAGGAGGAGGAGCGGCGGCGGGTGGGCCGCGAGCTCCACGACGACCTCGGTGCCCTCCTCACCGCCGCCCTGCTCGCCCTGCAGGCGGGCCAGCCGGAGACCGCCCGGGAGCGGATCCGCACCGCCTTAAAAACGGTGCGGCGGGTGGCCCGCGCGCTCCGCCCCCAGGCGCTAGAGGAGCTCGGGCTCGAGGGGGCGCTACGGGCGCTGCTCGAGGACACCGGACGCCCCTACGAAATCGAGGTCGACCCCGGCCCGCTCGATCCCCTGGTGGAACAGGTGGTCTTCCGGGTCTTTCAGGAAGCGGTGACCAACGCGGTGCGCCACGGCGCTCCCCGCCGGCTCCGGCTCCGCCTCGTCCGCGAGGGGGAGGCGATCCAAGGGGAGCTCGAGGACGACGGCCGCGGCTTCGACCCCGCCGCCACCCCGCCCGGGGTGGGCCTCGTCGGGATGCGCGAGCGGGTGGAGCAGCTCGGGGGAACCCTGTGGATCGAGAGCCGGCCGGGGGCCGGCACCCGGGTGCGTTTCTCCCTGCCCCAGGAGGCCCTATGAGGATCGCCCTGGTCGAGGACCACGCGGTGGTGCGCGCCGGTCTCCGCCTGCTCCTGGAGGCGAGCGGCCACCAGGTGGTCGCCGAGTACGGCAGCGCCGCCGAGGCCGAGCACCTCCCTGAAGGCCTCGCCGAGGTGGTGATCCTCGACCTCGCCCTCCCCGACCGGCCGGGGCTTTCGCTGATCCCCCGCCTCGCCCGCCGGGCGAAGGTCCTGGTCCTGAGCCTCCACGCCGACCCCGCCCACGTGCGGGAGGCGCTCCGCCGGGGGGCCCAGGGCTACCTGACCAAGGAGGTGGCGGACACCGCCCTGCTCGACGCCCTCTCGGCGCTCGCCCGGGGCCAGCGCTACGTCGAACCCCGGCTCGCCGGGGCCCTGGCCGAGGACCCGCCCGCGCCCACCCGGCTCTCGCCCCGGGAGCGGGAGGTGGTGCGGTTGCTCTCCCAGGGCTATAGCCTCAGGGCCATCGCCGAGCGGCTCGGGATCAGCGAGAAGACTGCCTCCACCTACAAAGCCCGGGCCCTCGACAAGCTCGGGCTCGAAAGCCTGCCCGAGCTGGTCGCCTGGGCCCGGCGACACCTCGAGCTGTAGGGGTTTTCCCGACAAAGCCGTCGGAGTCCAGCGGTCGCGAAAGCGGCCCCGCCCCGCCAAGGTGAGGGCGGGATGGAAAGGCTCGCCGCCCTCGGTTCGCTGATCGCCGCCGGCTTCGCCCCCCCGGGGCTGAAGCTCGCCGAGGACCTGGCGAAGGGGCGAATCGCGGAACTCGTCGCCGCCCTCGCCGAGGCGGAAAAGCTCCCCTCGCCCCGCCTCTC
>WFXV01000007.1 GCA_015490435.1 Thermaceae bacterium | reverse complement strand
GGCCTGGCTGATCCCTTCGGTGCTCGGGTAGATGGGGACGATCCGGCCGGTGGATAGGGACTCCCCTTCCTCGGGCTCGAAGTGCTCCACCACCAGGCTCCGGGTCCGCCCCCGGCGGGCGACCCGGCCAGTCACCACCAGGGTCTCCCCCTCCTTGATCTGCTTTAGGACCCAGAGCTGGTTGAACCAGACCGCGGTGAGCCCGTACCCGTAGGGGTCGCTGAGCCGGACCTCGATGAGCTGCATGCCCTTTTTCGGCGTGCGGACGAGCCTTTTTTCCCGGACCACGCCCTTAACCGTGACCTTCGCTCCCTCCTTGAGCAATTTGAACGCGGGGAGCACTCGCCGGTCCTCGTGGCGGCGGGGAAGGTGGTAGACGAGGTCCCAAAGCGTCTTGAGCCCGAGCTTGGAGAGCCGGTTCGCCGCCAGTTTGCCGAGCGGAGTTTCGGTAAGGGGTGTCTCCAGGGGAAGGCCCCGCTCTTTTGGCTCGGGTTCTTCCTCCTCGCCCCGCTCGGGCAGGCGGGCCTCGACCCCGAGCAACCGGAGCGCCGCCTCCAGCCGCTTGCAGCGCTCCTCCTGGCTCATCCGGCCGTAGCCCCTAAGGAGCCTTAGGATCTCCGGACGGTCGCGGCCAAGGTTTTGCAAAAGCCGCCAAAGCCCCCCGGCCACCACCCGGTCGCGGCAGCCGTCCTCGAGCTCGCGGAGCAAGGGGCGGAGGAGGCGGCTCATGGGAATCAAGGTATACTTTGCGATTGCTTTCGTGTAATTGAGGGAAAGCAGAAGAGCCGTCGAAGATCTTCAATCTTCGGCGGCTCTTGAATTTCGGTGACTCTGAGGCTAGTCCTTGGTGCTTACTTCTTGGTGCTTACGGAGAAGGTGCCCTTCTGGATGTTGTAGGTGACAATCTTGTCACCTTTGTTTACAGAACCCGAGTTGTTGGTGTCCACGTAAACCCGAACCAACACATCACCGTTCGTGTCACGCTGGACAGTGGCTTGCAGAATCCGAGAGCTGCCGGGTGGGTTCTTCAGGTAATCGGAGAGCGTAAAGTCGAAACCACCCACGTCGAGGGCGTTGTCTTGCACAGCGCCGTTGCTCACAACAGCAGTTTCGGTGGCAGGAATGTTAGCGTAAGAGAACTCTGGGTTATCAGTCATCATGCTCTCAATCATGATGTGGTTATCCCTGGCGTAGGACTGCGCGCCGGAAATCTGCGCCCGGGTCCGGGCGTTCAGGATGTTGGGAATCAACACCGCAGCGAGGATGGCGATGATCGCGATGACGATGAGCAGCTCGATCAGGGTAAAGCCTTTGGTCCGGTTCTTCCTCATACTCAGATCCCTCCTTAACCTTGGCCGCCGATGATGGTATGGATCTTCGGTCGGCCTTCCGAGAGTGCGTGACCCTCGCGGGTCAATCTGAGTCTAGCCGGGGGCTTCGGGCTGGAATACCCCCAAATGGGGGGTCACAGGGGGATCGCGTCCTCGAGCCACCAAGCTTTGCCAAGCTCTTCCGGCCTGAGTCCTTTGGGCTCTTCCCGGCCCTCGACGAAGCGGTAGAGGAGCTCGAGGCGCTCGAGAGGGTTTTCGGGAAGCGCTTTTGAGACCAGCACTAGGTCGATGTAGCTTTCGTCGTGAAAAGTCTCTTCGGGCCACCAAGCCGTAGAGGTAGACCTAAGCATTCGGAAACGCGGCGCGCACACGCTTCGCGTAGGCGTGTGCTTCCTGAATGAGCGGCTCGCGTTCACGTCTGCTTCTTCGTGCACTGCTGCGAGAGACCTGCGGACGACTTTCTCCCTATTCAGCTTCATCATGCAAGCCCTTTGCTGCCGGTTGCCTGGCAAAATGCTAGCGTGGGCTACCTCTTCATCCTGCTGGCGGCGGCTTCCTGGGCGCTCATCGGGCCGGTGGCCAAGTTCGTCTTCAAAGCCGGGCTCGGTCCTTTAGAGGTGGCCTTCTTTCGCGCGGGGATCGGCGGCGCCTTTTTCCTGATCCATGCCTTGGCCTTGGGGCGCCTTCGAATCGAGCGCAGGGCGCTTTTTCCCACGCTCCTTTTCGGAGCCGTGGGGGTGGCAGGGTTTTACGGCAGCTACCAGCTCGCGGTGGCCTACGGGGGCGCCGCGCTGGCCTCGGTCCTGCTCTACACCGCCCCGGCCTGGGTGGCGGTGATGAGCGCGCTTTGGCTTGGGGAAAGGCTCGACCGGGCGAAGGCCCTGGCGGTGGCGCTCACCCTTGTTGGGGTCGCTTTGCTGGCGGGGGGGAGCGGGCAGGGCCTTCAGTTCAGCCTGATGGGGGTGGTCTTCGGGCTCCTATCGGGCTTTGGCTACGCGCTTTACTACCTCTTCGGCAAGCTCTACTTCGCCCGCTCGCCGGCGGAGGCGATCTACGCGGTCGCCCTGCCGGTGGGGGCTTTGTTCCTTCTCCCCGCGGTGGAAAACTGGCCGCGCGATCCCGAGGTTTGGGGGCTGTTGCTGGTGATCGGTTTCGTCTCCACCTACCTCGCCTACGCCTTCTACGCCGCGGGGCTCGTGCGCCTGGAGGCCACCCGGGCGAGCGTGGTCGCCACCTTGGAGCCGGTCCTCGCCTCCTTCTTCGCCTATCTCTGGTGGGGCGAGCGCTTCACGCCCCTTGGGTATCTCGGGGCGGGGCTGATTCTGGCGGCGGTTTTCCTGGTGGTGCTCGGCTCTAGACCGCGATGAAGTCCCGCCAGTCCTCGGGGAGTTCCCGGGCCTCGAGCCCGAGCACGATCACCTCGAAGTAAAGCGGGGCCCGGGGCCGCCGCAAAAGGCGCATCCCGGCTTCCTCCGGGGTGCGGTTGCCCTTCTTGGTGTTGCAGGCCTTGCAGGCGGTGACCAGGTTCTCCCAGGTGGTCTTGCCCCCGCGGCTTTTCGGGATCACGTGGTCGAGGGTAAGCTCCACCCCCTTGGCCCCGCAGTACTGGCAGGTGTACCGGTCCCGGCGGAAGACGTTCTTCCTCGAAAGGGCGAGCCGCCCGGGCGGGCGGCGGACCATGCGGAAAAGGCGCACGACGCTGGGGATGGGGTAGGGGCGGCTGGGGGTCTTTAGGTAGTGGCCGGAGGGGCTCACCACCTCGGCCCGGCCGCTCTGCACCAGCACGACCCCCCGGCGCACGCTGGTGAGGCCGAGGGGTTCGTAGCCCGCGTTCAGCACCAGGACCCTGGGGGCGTCGAGGTTCACCGCGGGTCATTATAGCGGAGCTAGTGATAGCATTCCCGTAGCGATGGCGTTGATCGTACAAAAGTACGGCGGGACCAGCGTAGGGGATCTGGACAAGATCAAGAAGGTGGCGCTCAGGATCGCCCACTACCGCGAGCGGGGCCACGACCTGATCGTGGTGGTGAGCGCGATGGGGAAGACCACCGACGAGCTCATCGCCCTGGCGAAGCGGGTGAACCCGAGACCGAGCCCTCGCGAGCTCGACATGCTCACCACCACCGGGGAGCAGCAGTCGGCGGCGCTGCTCGCGCTGCAGCTCCAGGCCCTCGGGATCCCGGCGAAGAGCTTTATTCAGCACCAGATCGGGATCACCACCGACGGCCGCTACACCAACGCCCGCATCGTCGAGGTGAACCCCCGCCGCATCCTGGAGGCGGTGCGCGAGGGGATGGTGGCGGTGGTCGGGGGGTTCATGGGGACCACCCCGGAGGGCGAGATCACTACGCTCGGCCGGGGCGGGTCCGACACCACCGCGGTGGCGATCGCGGCGGCGGTGGGGGCGCGGGAGGCCGAGATCTTCACCGACACCGAGGGGGTCTACACCACCGACCCTCACCTGATCCCCGAGGCCCAAAAGCTCCCCTACATCGGCTACGACCAGATGCTGGAGATGGCCGCGCTGGGGGCCAAGGTGCTGCACCCCCGGGCGGTCTGGTACGCCAAGCGCTACGGGGTGCGCTTGCACGTGCGCTCGAGCTTTTCCTACAACCCCGGAACCATCGTCGCGGAGGAGGGAAGCATGAAGCTATCCAGGCCGGTGACCGGTGCCGCCCTTGACATGGGGCAGGCGGAGATCGGACTCGTGGGCATTCCCGACCAGCCCGGGATCGCCGCCCGGGTCTTCGAGGCCCTGGCCGAGGCCGGGGTGGCGGTGGACATGATCATCCAGGGGGTGCCGGGGCACGAGGCGAGCCGGACCCAGATGGCCTTCACCGTCCCCAAGGACTACGTGGACGACGCTGTGGACGCGCTGAAACCGGTGCTCGCCGAGCTCGGCGGCGAGCTCACCGTGAACCCGAGGATCGCGAAGCTCTCCATCGTCGGCGTGCAGCTCGCGAGCACCCCGGGGATCCCGGCCAAGATGTTCCAGGCGGTCTCCTCGGTGGGCGCGAACATCCACATGATCGCCACCAGCGAGGTGCGGGTGAGCGTGATCATCGACGAGGAGTTCGCCGAGCCCGCGCTCCGGGCGGTGCACTCCGCCTTCGAGCTCGACAAGTCCCTGCCCGAGGAGGCCCGGGAATGAAGAAGGTCTACTACGCCTGGGACGACATCCTCGAGCACGCCCGCATGCTCCTAAAGCGCCTCGAGGACCACCACTACGACGCGCTGCTCGCGGTCACCCGGGGGGGCATGGTTCCGGGGGCGCTGCTCGCCGAGGCGCTTGGGATCCGCAACGTGCTCACCGCCGCGGTGATGCTCTACGACGACACCGAGCGGGCCCACGAGGAGCCCCACTTCCTGCAGTTCCCGGTGGACGCCCTGATCCTCGACAAGAAAGTGCTGATCGTGGACGACGTCTGGGACTCGGGGCGGACCGCGGTGGCGGTGCGAGAGCGGGTGAAGGCGGCGGGGGGTATCCCCGAGGTGGCGGTGCTCCACTTCAAGCCCAAGAACAACGCCTTCCCGGGGGACGGCCCCGACCACTACGCGATCGAGACCGAGGACTGGATCGTCTACCCCTGGGACCCCGAGAGTTGGGTCCACTAGGGCGGTGCTATACTCTCCCCCGTGTACGGGATTTTGGCCTGGCCGCCGGACGTCCTCCTGGAGTGGATGGAGGAGCTCCAAAAAGAGCACGGCGTCCGGGGCTACGGCCCCCCGCACCTGAACCTGCGCCAGCCCTTTCGCTGGCGGTTTAGCCAGGAAGCCCTAAAGCGCGGGGTCGAGGGCATCCTTCGGGGCCACGACCCCTTCCGGGTCAAGCTCGGGGACTGGCGCACCTTCAACTCGGGGGTGGTCTACCTCCGGGCCTACGGGGGTTCGGCGTTCGACCGGTTGCACCGGGCGCTCGAGCCCCTCGCGCCCCCCGAGGCCGAGATCGAGGGTCCCTCCTACATCCCCCACTTCACCCTGGCCCTGGGGCTCGATCCCGAGGAGGCGGAGGCGCTCGCGAAAAAGCTCCCGCCCCCGCCGATCGGCTCCTTCACCGTGAAGGAAGTGGCGTTGGTTCAGGACGTGGACGACGGCGAGCTCGTCGAGATCGCCCGTTTCCCCCTCGGCCTTCCCAAGAACGACTAGTGGGGCGCCCTTTGGGCGCCCCACCACGTACTACGTACTACGCACTACGTACTTCGCTTACGCCTTCTTGTACCGCAGGTACCACCGCTTGAACTCGACGTACTCGTCCTTCTTCGCCTCGTCCTTCTTGACGTCCTCGATGGTGGCGGGCGGCGGGACGATCGCCGGCTCGCCGGGCTGCCAGTTCGCCGGCGTGGCCAGGCCGGTCTTGTCGGTGAACTGCAGGGCGTCGATGAAGCGGAGGATCTCGTCGATGTTGCGGCCGGTGGAGAGCGGGTAGTAGAGGATGCCGCGCACGATCTGCTCGGGGTCGATGATGAAGACCGCCCGCACCGCCGCGGTCTCGGACTGGGCCGGGTGGATCATCCCGTACTTGGAGGAGACCTTCATGTCGAGGTCGGCGATGACCGGGAAGTCGATGGTCACGCCGCTCATCTCCTCCAGGTCCTTCACCCAGGCCAGGTGGCTGTAGATCGAGTCGATGGAGAGGCCGATCAGCTGGACGTTGCGGGCCTCAAAGTCCTTCTGACGGCTCGCGAAGGCCATGAACTCGGTGGAGCAGACCGGGGTGAAGTCGGCGGGGTGGGAGAAGAGCACCACCCATTTGCCCTTGAAGTCCGAGAGCTTGATGATGCCCTTGGTGGTCTTGGCCTCGAAATCCGGAGCCGGTTCGCCGATCTTCGGCAGGGTGGGTGCGGTGGGGGTTTCCTTGACTTCCATAATCATTACACCTCCGAGGAGTATGGTAGCCCCAGGGCCGATGCTTGTCAAGGGTAGGATGCGGGCGATGCGGGGGTATCGCGATCCCGGGCTCGCCGGCGGGGTGCTCGCCCTGCTCGGGGAGGCCCGGGATCGCGCACGGGCGGGGGAGCGGGTGGTTTGGCTCACCCTTCCCTCCCTGCGCGATTACTTCCTCGAGCGCCTGGCCGAGGAAGGGCCCTTGCTCGGGGTCGAGGTCCTCCACTTTCAGGCGCTCTATCAACGGGTGGCGACCGCCTGGGACCCGCCGCCGGGGATGATCGGCACCGGCGAGCGGGTCGCCCGGGTGGCCGAGATCCTCTACCAAAGGGGCTGGTTGAAGGCGCCCGGGGAGGCGCGGCTTTTCGCCCGGGCGATCGCCGAGCTGAAGCGTTTCGGCGTGCCCCCCGAGGGGGTGCCGAGGGTCGACCGGGAGACCCGGCGGCTCGCCGAGGTCTACCTCGCCTACGAAAAAGAACGCGGCGGGCTTTTCGACCCCGACGACCTGGCCTGGGAGGCGGTGCGCCGGGTCGAGGCGGGGGCGAAGGTGCCCGGGGCCGATGCGCTTTTCGCCGGGGGGTTTTTGGAGCTCGCCCCCCGGGAGGTCCGTTTTTTGCGGGCGGTCGGCCGGACGCGGCCGGTGGGGGCGGTGCTGCCCGAGGACCCCGGGCTTGGGCTCGAGCCCCTCA
>WFXV01000006.1 GCA_015490435.1 Thermaceae bacterium | reverse complement strand
TCAGATGTGTATAAGAGACAGCGACCCCCAGGACGCGCTTTGGGCCTACCTCGAGCGCATGCTGGCCAAGCGCCCGGAGGACCGTTTCCCCGACGCCGGCGCGGCCCTAAAGGCGCTGCCCCCGGAACCGGGGGTCCCGGGGGCAGAAAGCGGCGCCTAGGCGGCTAGCCCCGCTGCTCGATGGGGATATAGGGCTTGTCGAGCTCGCCGGTGTACTTCGCCCGCGGGCGGATGAGGCGGTTGTCCTTCTCGGTGTACTCGAGGATGTGCCCCACCCAGCCGGCGATGCGGGCGACCGCGAAGACCGGGGTGAAGAACTCCACCGGGATCCCGAGGTCGGAGTAGACCACGCCGGAGTAGAAGTCGACGTTGGGGTAGATCCCCTTCGGGGCCAGGTACTTCTCGGCCTCCTTCTCGATCGCCACCAGGATCTCGTACTCCCGGGTACGGCCGTGGGCCTTGGCCACCTCCTCGGCGTAGCGCTTCAGGATCCGGGCGCGGGGGTCGTAGGCCTTGTAGACCCGGTGCCCCATGCCCATGATGCGCTCCTTCTTCTCGAGCTTCTCCTTGAACCATGCGGGCACCTGGGAGGCGTCGCCGATGCCCTGGATCATCTTGAGCACCTGCTCGTTGGCGCCGCCGTGCCGCGGCCCTTTGAGCGCCCCGATCGCGCCCACGATCGAGGAGTAGAGGTCGCTCGCGGTGGCGTGGATCACCAGCGCGGTGAAGGTGGAGGCGTTCATGCCGTGGTCGGCGTGCAGGATCAGTGCCACGTCAAGGAGCTTTTCCTGCTCCTTCGAGGGCACCTCGCCGTTCAGCATGTAGTAGAAGTTGGCGGCGTGGGAGAGGTCGTCCCGGGGCTCGAGCGGCAGCCGGCCCTCGCGCAGGCGCTTCAGGGCCGCCACCACGGTGGGGAACTTGGCGATGAGCGAGATCCCGGTTTCCCGAAGGTTTTCAAAGCTGGTGTCCTCCTCCTTGGGGTCAAAGAGGCCGAGCTCGCTGATCGCGGTGCGGAGCGCCGCCATCGGGTGGGCGTCCCGGGGGTAATTGGCAAAAGACGCGACCTTCTCGACCCGCACCGCCCGGTTCGCCTTGAGCTTCTTGTCGAACTCCTCGAGCTCCGCCTTGGTGGGCAGCTTGCGGTAGAGCAGGAGGTAGGCCACCTCCTCGTAGGTAGACTTCTCGGCGAGCTCCTCGATGGGGATCCCCAGGTAGTAGAGCTTGCCCTCCGCCCCGTTGATGAACGAGAGCTCGCTCTCGGTAAAGACCACGCCTTCCAGGCCGCGTTTGATTTCGACTTCGGTCATCTTCGAACCCCCTTCCTTTACTCCGTTCAAGATTCTACGTCCCAGGCCCCTGGCATTCGTCCTTGTACGTTTCCTCACTAAGTTCGGTGATCACCGGCCGCTCCCCGCACACCGGGCAGTTCGGGTCGCGGGGGAAGCGGAAGGTGCGAAAGCCCCCCTCCAGCGCGTCGTAGAAAAGGAGCCGGCCGGAAAGCGGCTCGCCCAGGCCCAAAAGGACCTTGATCGCCTCCGCCGCCATCAGTGCCCCGATCACCCCGGGAAGGACGCCGAAGACCCCGGCCTCGCTGCAGGCCGGCTGGCGGGGCGGGGGCTTTTTGAAAAGGCAGCGGTAGCAGGGCCCGCCCTGGTAGTGGAAGACCGAGGCCTGTCCCTCGAAGCGGTAGATCGCCCCGTAGACCAGGGGGCGATCGAAGAGCACGGCGGCGTCGTTGGCCAGGTAGCGGGTGGGGAAGTTGTCGGAGGCATCCACCAAGAGGTCGTACTCGGGGACGAGGCGCTCGGCGAGCCGGACGCCAAAGCGCTCGGGGTAGGCGACCACCTCGATGTGAGGGTTCAGGGCGAGCAACCGCTCCCGGGCCACCTCCGCCTTCATACGGCCGACGTCGGCCTCGGTGTAGAGGATCTGGCGGTTTAGGTTCGAGGGGTCCACCCGGTCGTGCTCGACGATCCCGATCCGCCCCACCCCGGCCGCCGCCAGGTAGTAGAG
>WFXV01000005.1 GCA_015490435.1 Thermaceae bacterium | reverse complement strand
GCTTCGGGACCCGGAAGTGCACCCTGCGCCCGGCGCGGCGCGAGAGCGCCTCGGCGAGGAGCTCCTGGTCGGGGACCGGGAGGGGCAGCAGGATGAGGGGCGGCAGGGGGCTTGCCTCGAGGTAGTAGTCGCGGAGGAAGGCGGCGAGGATCTCGGCGTCCTCCTGTTCCTCGGCGCCCTCCATGAAGCGGGCCACCCGGCCCAGGATGCGGCCGCTCTGGAGCTGAAAGAGCTGCACCGCGACGTAGCCCCCGGCGCGGGCGAGACCGGCGAAATCGAGGGTTTCCTTGGTGCCGAGCACCGCCTGCTGGCGGGTGGCGAAGAAGGCTTCGAGGGCGCGGATCGTGTCCCGGATCTCGGCGGCGCGCTCGAAGTTGAGCTCCTCGGCGGCCTTGGCCATCTCGACCTTTAGTTCCTCGATCAGCGCGTCCACCTCGCCGGAGAGGACCTTTTCCACCTGGGCCACGACCTTGGCGTATTCCGCGGGGTCGGCGAGGCCGGCGCAGGGGGCGAGGCAGCGGCCCATCGCGTGGTTGAGGCAGGGGGTCTTGCGGCGGCGCATCGGGCTGCCGGAGTTCTTGCGGAGGGGGAATGTGCGGTCGATGAAGGCCTTGATCCGGCGGACCGCGCCGGCGTTCGGGAAGGGGCCCCAGTACTTGGCGCCGTCCTCCTTGACCCGGCGGACGATCTGGAGGATGGGGAAGGGCTCGTTCGTGAGCTTGAGGAAGGGGTAGTGCTTGTCGTCCTTGAGCAGGATGTTGTGGAAGGGGCGGTGGGCCTTGATCAGGTTGGCCTCGAGGAGGAGCGCCTCCACCTCGTCGCGGGTGACGATGAACTCGAGCTCATCCGCCTCGGCGGCGATCTCGGCGGGCTTGCCGAAGGCGTGGAAGTAGCTGGTTACCCGGGCCTTTAAGTTCTTGGCCTTGCCCACATAGCGGACCTCGCCCCCGCGCTTGAAAAGGTAGACCCCGGGGGCTTCGGGCAGGGGCGGGAGGTCCACTAGCCGCATCGCCCTTAGTTTAGGAAGGCGGGACGCCTAGCCCTCTTCCCTCGGTTACCATGGGGGCATGGACCGGCTCTATTCGGCCTGGACCGAGCTGCTCGGCTGGATGCGTTCCTGCGCCCGGGAGCTGGGCGCCGAGTTCGTGGTGGAGGCCCACTTCCCGGACGCGATCTACCGCCTGCACCGGGAGCTAAAGCTCCCCACCACGATCATGGGCGCCTCCCTCGCCTTCCCCGAGACCGGCGAGCGTTTCCTCACCGCCTTGGTGAGCCCGCCCTGGGCCCGCGACCGGGGGATCGAGGTGCGGATCGTGAAGGCGCACGTCTACATGCACCTCCACCTGGAGGAAGAGGGGCTTAGCTACGAGGGGCGCCCGCTCACCGAGCGCCGGCTTTGCCAAATCGCGCAGGCGGCCAAGAAGGGGCTTTCCCCTGTGCTCGAGCCTGCTTGACGTTTGCCCGAAAGCAAAGGCCCCCGCAGGTGCGGGGGCCTTTTCCTACCAGACCGCGATCGCCCGCGTGGGGCCGCCCGAGGCCCCTTCCACCTTGGGCCCGCCGATGAAGACGTAGGCGCCGGCGGGCGGGACCTTGGCCAGGTTGGCGAGGTTCTCGATCCCGTACTTCCCGGCGGGCAGCACGGTGAGGTGGACCTTGAAGTCCTTGGAGGCGCCGAAGTCGAGGCTCAGGGTGTCAACCCCGATCCCCACGATCTCCCGTTCCTCGATCAGCATCTGGGCGGCGTCGGGGGAGAAGCCGGGGAAGTGCATGGTGCCCGAGGCGTCCATGTTGCGGAACTTGTCTTGATCATTCGCGAACCGCTCCCAGCCGGAATGCATGGCGACGAAGGCGCCCTTGGGCAGGGGCCCGTATTTCTTTTCCCAGGCGAGGATGTCGTCCGGGGTCACCCAGGCGTCGGGGTCCTTGGCGGCGCGCTCGTGGATGTGGATGACCGCGAGGGGAGCGAAGAGGTTCGCGGCGTCGAGCTTTTCGGCGGTGGCCCCGCCCTCGGTGAAGTGGGCGGGAGCGTCCATGTGGGTGCCGTGGTGCTCGGAGTAGGTGACGGTGCGCAGGAAGAAGCCGTTCTCCTTGACCGTGTAGATCGTCTTCGTCTTCAGCTTGCGCTCGTCCTCCCCGGGCCAGATGGGGAAGTCGTGCCGGAGCACGTGGGTGAGGTCCTGCACGTGCGTGAAGGCGGCCGGCTTCGGCTTTTCGTGCCCCGAGGCGCGGGCCACCCCCGCCGCCGCCAGGCCGGCGGCCAGGCCCAGGAACTTGCGGCGACTGATCTCGCTCGCCACCTTCGCCATTACGTTGGGTGCGCACATCCTCTATCCCTCCTTTCCGAGCAAGGCGTTTCCGGGACGGGCGCAAGAAAACTCAGGTTGCGAGCCAGTTTATTCGCTTTTCCGGGGAAGGGCAAGGAGCGCGGCCAGGATGAGGAGAAACGCAACCAGCGCCAGGAAGGGGATGGTCACGAAGCCGAAGTAGTTCACGTACTGGGTGTTGCCTGTCTCTTATACACATCT
>WFXV01000004.1 GCA_015490435.1 Thermaceae bacterium | reverse complement strand
GGGCGGGGCTTTGGCGGCGGCCCTTCTGCGCCCGGCTCCGTCTTCCCCCGCCCCGGCCCGAGCGCCGGCGCTACCTTTTGCTTTCCCGGCTTTTGCTCGAGGGCGGCTAGCCACCGGTCCCGTCGCTTTTATTAGGCGCTAGGCTTTTGGGCTCTTAGAGAAGAGGAGGTGAAGGATGCAGTCCGGAAAGTGGACCGGTTGGTTTTTGCTGATCGTCTTTCTGGCGGCCGTCGCCGCCATCTGGAAGCCCTGGGCGCCGCCCGACGAGCCCCGCTTTAGGCTTGGGCTCGACCTGCAGGGCGGGCTTCGGATCGTGCTCAAGACCACGGTGGAAAACCCCACCCAGGAGGAGCTCGAGCAGGTCCGCACCGTGCTCGAAAACCGCATCAACGCCCTGGGCGTGGCCGAGCCGGTGATCCAGATCCAGGGCAAGAACCGGATCGTGATCGAGCTCCCGGGGCTTACTCCTGAGGACCAGGAGCGGGCGCTCAAGCTCATCGGCCAGCGGGCGGTCCTCGAGTTCCGCATCGTCAAGGAGGGGGCCGAGGGGCTCACGGTCTCGCAGATCAACCAGATGCTCAGGGAGAACCCCCGGCTCGACCGCCGGGAGCTCGAAGAGAGGCTCCTAAAGCCCGAGGACCTGGGCCCGGTCCTGATGACCGGCGCCGAGCTCAAGACCGCCCGGGTGATCTTCGACCAGTTCGGCCGGCCGCAGGTGGCGCTCGAGTTCACCCCGGAGGGGTCCAAGAAGTTCGCCGAGATCACCCGCAAGAACATCGGCAAGCGCCTCGCCATCGTCCTCGACGGCCGGGTCTACTCGGCCCCGGTGATCCGGAGCGCGATCACCGGCGGCCAGGCGGTGATCGAGGGGCTCGCCTCGGTGGAGGAGGCCACCGAGATCGCCCTGGTGCTGCGCTCGGGCTCGCTCCCGATCGGGGTCGAGGTCGAGGAGGTGCGGGCGATCGGGCCCACCCTGGGTAAGGACGCGATCCAGGCGGGCATCGTCGCTTCGCTGATCGGCGGCGCGCTGATCTTCGTCGCCCTCTTCCTCTACTACGGCCTTTGGTTCGGGGCGGTGGCCGCGATCGGGCTCATCTACATCGCGGTGCTGGTGCTCGGGATGCTCTCGGGGCTCGGGGCCACCCTCACCCTCCCCGGGATCGCCGGCTTCATCCTCACCCTGGGCGCCGCGGTGGACGGCAACGTGCTCTCGTTCGAGCGCATCAAGGAGGAGCTCAAACTCGGCAAGAAGCTCCGCCAGGCCATCCCCGACGGCTTCCGCCACTCGACGGTGACGATCCTCGACGCCAACATCTCGACCCTGCTCGCCGCCGCCGCGCTCTACAACTACGCCACCGGCCCGGTGCGCGGGTTCGCGGTGATGCTGGCGATCGGCATCGTGGCCGCGGTGTTTTCCAACCTGGTCTTCAGCCGCTGGCTGCTGGAGCGGATCGCCGCGGTGCGCGAGGTGATCCCGCCCTACTTCGTCTGGGGCACCAAGATCCCCTTCCTGAAAGAGGCCCGCCTCATCACCCCGGCGACCCTGGCGCTCGCCCTCTTGATGGCGATCGTCGTCTTCACCAAGGGCTTCAACTACGGCATCGACTTCACCGGCGGCACCGCCTACCTGCTGCGGACGCCGCTCGGGGTCACCGTCGCCGACGTGCGTAAGGCCCTCGACGAGGCGGGCGTTCCCGGGGTGAGTGGGAAGAAGGCGGTGATCACCGAGGTCCAGGGGCTCGCCGCCGACCACCGGGAGTTCTCGGTCAAGGTGCCCTTCCTCGACCAGGAGACCCGGATCCAGCTCGCCAAGTTCCTGGAAAAGAAGCTGGATGCCACCGTGCTCCGCTCGGATACCGTGGGGCCGGCGATCGGGGCCGAGCTCCGGCGGAACACGATCCTCGCGGTCCTCGTGGGACTCGCCTTGATTCTCGTCTACATGGCCTTCCGCTTCGACTGGGTCTTCGGCGTGGCCAGCGTGATCGCGGTGGCCCACGACGTGGCGATCACCGCCGGGGTCTTCAGCCTCCTGAACCTGGAATTCACCATCCCGATCGTGGCCGCGCTGCTCACTATCATCGGTTATTCGATCAACGACTCGATCATCATCTCCGACCGCATCCGCGAGAACCAGCGCACGGTGCGGGGGATGCCCTACCGGGAGATGGTGGACCTCTCGATCAACCAGACCCTCTCCCGCACGGTGATGACCTCGTTCACCACCCTCTTGCCGCTCCTTTCGCTGCTTTTTTTGGGCGGCGCGGTGCTCCGCGACTTCTCGATCGCGCTGGTGGTGGGGATCGTGGTCGGGACCTACTCCTCGATCTACGTGGTGGGGGCGCTCGTCACCTGGTGGAAGGAGCGCCAGCAGGCGCGTCTCGCCGGGAAGAAGGCGCGGGCTTAGCGCGCCCCCGAAGCGGCCCGGGGAACTTCCCCGGGCCGTATACTCGTTGCGATGCGCGTCGCCAGCTGGATCTTCACCCTGCTCCTCTTGCTTTCGGCGGGGATGGTCGCCGCCTTCGCCGCCCTCTACCCTGAGGCCCGCTTCGGGCTTTTGGGGCTCGGCCCCTACCCGCTTTGGGGCTGGCTCCTCTTCGCGCTTTTGCTTGGGGCCCTCTTGGTCTTCGTCTGGCTGCCCGCGCTGCACCTGCGGGCGGCGGCGGAGAAAAGGCGCCTTCGGCGGGAGCTTGCCGAGGTGAAGAGGGAGCTCGAGGAGCTTAGGAAGGCGCACCCCGAGGAGGTGCCCCGCATCCCGGACCGCGAAGTCGAGGGATGAACGCCCTCTGGCGCGCCCGTCCCTGGCCCGAGCCCAGGGCGCTTCTTTCCCTGGTGGAGGCGCTCGGGGTGCACCCGCTGGCGGCGGCGGCGCTTTACGCCCGAGGCTTTAAGTCGCCGGAGGACCTCGCCCCGCCACTTCTGCCCTGGCGCCCTCCGGCGATGGAGGCGGCGGCGGCCGAGCTGGTGGCGGCGATCGAGAAGAAAAAGCGCATCCGGGTCCACGGGGACTACGACGCCGACGGCATCACCGGCACCGCGATCCTGGTCAAGGGGCTCGCCGCCCTCGGCGCCGACGTCCACCCCTTCATCCCCACCCGGGACGAGGGGTACGGGGTGAGCGCCGCGCGCCTGGCCGAGCACGCCGAGGCCGCGGACGTCTTTGTCACCGTGGACTGCGGCATCACCAACCACGCCGAGCTCAAGAGCCTGGTGGAGGACGGGGTCGAGGTGGTGG
>WFXV01000003.1 GCA_015490435.1 Thermaceae bacterium | reverse complement strand
GGGGTGAAAAGCCGGGGGAGGGGCTCGGCCAGCACGATGAGCAAAAGCGCGAGCAGGACGCCTGAGACGATCCCCCAAAAGAGCAGCCGGTCGGCCGCCTGCTTGGCCCTTTGGGGGTCCTCCCCCCGGTACTTGGCGACGAGGGCCTGGGCGGCGATCGCCAGGGCATCCAGGCCCATGGCGAGCAGCAGCCAGACCTGCCAGAGCACCTGGTGGGCGGCCACCGCCACCACCCCGATGCGGGCGGCTACCGCGGCTGCGATCGTGATCGCCCCCACCAGGCTCACGGTGCGGACGAACATCTCTCCGCCCACCCGGAGGTAGGGGAGGAGGGGGCGGACACCCGGGAAGGGGCCGAAGGCGCCAAGCCGGCGGAGCCGTTGGAAGAAGATCCAGGCGCCGAGGCTCTGGGCCAGGACGCTCGCGACCGCGGCGCCGGCGAGGCCGAGCCCGAGCCCGAAGATGAAGAGCGGGTCGAGGAGGGCGTTTAGGGCGTTCGCAAAGAGGGCGATCTTGAAGGGGGTCTGGGTGTCCTGGAGGCCGCGGTACACGCCCTGGGCGGCGGTCATCACCAAGACGGCGGGGCCCGAAAGCGCCCGCAGGCGGAGGTAGAGGGTGGCGTCTTGGAAGATCGCCGGTTCCGCCCCCATCAACCGGACGAGGAGGGGGGCGAAGAGCTCCAGCAGTAGGGTGGCGAGAGCGCCCAGGATCAGGGCCAGCCAGAGCGCCTCCGCCGCCCGGAGGAGGGCGGCCGGCCGGTCGCCTTGGCCGAGGGCGTAGGCGACCCGCGGGGTGGTGGCGTAGGCAAGGAAGTTGAAGACCACGAAGAAAAGGCCGAAGAGCGCGGTGGTAATGCCTAGGGCGGCGAGCGGACCGGCCCCGAGCCGGCCCACGAAGGCGGTGTCCACCACGCTGACCAGGGGCTCGACGAGGAGGGCGCCGAGGGCGGGGACGGCGAGGCGGAAGATGGCGCGGTCGAGCTCCCCCATTTAGAGCTCCACCCAGCGGACGGCCTTGGCGGTGGGGTCTTCCCGGAGGGCGCGGGCAAGCCGCTTAAGTACCTCTTCCCTAAGCCGGATGCGCCCCCGGCCGAGGAGCTGGTCGAGGAGGGAGGGGGGCCGGGTGAAGGCGCGGTAGGTGCCGGGTTCGTCTGGGAGCTCGGCGACCCCGAGCAGGGTTTTCCGGCCGCTTAGGGCGACGGTGAGCTCGAGCCCCCAGCCCGCCTCCTTGGCGAAGGTGACCCGCACCCCTTCCCGGGCGAGGCGCTCCCCGAGCCAGGCGACCATCGCCTCGGTGTCCGCCCGCGCCCGCTTGAACTCGAGCACCCGCCAGCTCATTCCGTCCGCACCGCCCTTACCCAAGCGCCAGGGTAACGTAGCGAAAGCCGCTCCCGGAGCGCCTCGGCCGCCTCTGGCCAGGCGGCGGGAATGAGGAAGGTCGCCCCCGAGCCCGAGAGCAGGGGGTGGAGCCCGAGCGCTTCGAGCTCCTCCTTGAGCCTTTTGAGCTCAGGGTAGCGGCGGAAGGCGGGGGCCTCGAGGTCGTTTCTCCAAGGGGGCGGCGCGCCGCGCGCGAGCGCTTCTAGAATCGCCTCCACCTCCAGCTCGGGGCCGAAGTCTTCAGGGGTGAGCTCCCGGTAGACCGCCGCTGTGGGGACCTCGATCCCCGGGTTAAAGAGCACGAAGAAGAGCCTCTTTTGGGGCAAAAAGCGGAGCGCTTCCCCTACCCCCCGGGCTTCGGCGAGGCCTCCCCGGAGCAGGAAGGGCACGTCGGCCCCGAGTTTTTGGGCGAGAGTGAAAAGGTCCACCCCGGCGCCGAAGATTCGCTCGAGCCCCCTTAGCACCGCGGCGGCGTCGGCCGAGCCGCCGCCTAGCCCGGCGGCGAGGGGGATCTCCTTTTCCAGAGTGATCCGAACCCCGGCGGCGATCCCGGCGGCCTCGAGGTAGAGGGCGGCCGCCCGGTAGGCGAGGTTTGCGCCGCCGGTGGGGAGCTCGGCGCCGGTCACCTCGAGCGCTATGCCCTCTTCCCTGGGTTCGATCCCGACGCGGTCTTTGAGGCTGAGCGTAGCGAAGAGGGTGTGCAGTTCGTGGTAGCCGTCCGGCCGCCGGCCGAGGACGGCAAGGCCTAGGTTCGTCTTCGCCCTTGCCTCCTCATAAACCACGCCCCCATCATAGGGGCGTGCGGCTTTTCGTCGCGCTTGGCTGGGCCGGCGGCGGTTGGGAGGTCTCGGGGAGCGAGGAGGAGGGCCTCCTCTACCGCCGGCGGGGGCACGACGGGAGTGTGCTCGAGGAGCGCCGGGTTCACCCGTCCCCGGTGGCTTGGCGGGATTTTTGGGTAAAGCTCGGGGCGCTCGGCGTCCACGACTGGGAGGCCCGCTACGAGCCCGAATACCCGGTCTGCGGCGGCACCACCTGGGCGGTGCGCCTAAACGGGCGGCAAAGCACCGGCGAGGATGCCTACCCGCCAAACTGGACGGCCTTTTTGGAGGCGCTAAGCGAGCTCGCCGGCTTCTGCCTGGAGTAGGGCGGCAAAAAGCGCGAGGTCCTCGGGGTAGGTGACCTTGAACATCCGCCGGTCGCCGGGGACGAGCGCCACCGGGTGGCCGAGGGCGCGCACGAGCTGGGCGTCGTCGGTGGCGGTGCGGCCCTCGGCCAAGGCGGCCTCGTGGGCCCTTAGAAGAAGCTCGCGGGCGAAACCCTGCGGCGTCTGCACCAGCCTGAGCCGGCCCCGGTCGAGGACGCGGCCGTATACGCTTTCCCCCTCGACCAGGGTGTCGGGGACAGGGATCGCGGGCACGGCAGCCCCGGTCCTTTGGGCCGCCTCCCGGACCCGGTGCACCGCCTCGGGGACGACGAAGGCCCGGGCGGCGTCGTGGACCAGGACGAGCTCGCCCGAGGCTTCCTTCAAGAGGCGGTAGACGCTTTCCTGCCGTGTCTTCCCGCCCTCGAGAAAACGCGCTTTAAGCCCAAGAGGGGGCTCGGCCCCCGAGGGCAGGGCGACGAGGACCTCGTCCACCACGGGAAACCGTAGAAGCGCCCACTCGAGGAGGGTCTTCCCGAGCACCCGGACGAGCGCCTTGGGGACGCCCTTCCCCAGGCGCTCGCCCTTCCCGGCGGCGACGAGCAGGAGCGAGACCATTCTTACCTTAGGCTATAGCGCGTCCCCGGCCTTCTTGGCGGCGACGGCAAGGGCCAGGCCGGCCCAGGCCAGGAGGATGCCCCCACTCGAGACCAAAGCCGCTCCACCTGATCCCGCAGTCACGGCTTCCTGCGCGAAGAGCAAAAGGCTGTGGAGCGGGGATAGCCAGAGAAGTGGAAATTCCTTCGCCCAGAACTCAAGCACGAAAAGGGGGAAGAGCACGAGCTGGGAGAGAAACGATGCCCGGTTTGTACGCTTCGCAAGCACAGCGAGCATGATCCCAAGGGCGCCGAAAGCGAAGGTCCCGAGCGCAAGGGCAAGAAAAAGGAGGGTGGGCCTAAGGGTGCCAAGGTCGGTCTTGAAGACGATCTGAGCGGCGAGCAGTAATAGCCCAGTGGCCACCAGGATGAGCCCCAGGGGGGCTAGCATTCGCGCCATGAAGTGCAGGGTAAGGGGCAAGGGGGAGACGTAGACCCGGGTAAACGCACCGCGTTCGATGGAGGTGGCAAGGCTGATTGAAAGTCCGGCGAAGTTTGCGATTGCCACCGAGATGGCGACACCAAGGGCGAGTAGGAAGGCAGGATCCCCGGTGCCTCGAAAGTACTGAAAAACGACGATGGCCAAGGGGAAGGCAACCACGTACAAAAGCGCCATTGGCTCACGGACGTAAATCCGCGACTGCCAAGCGAGCTCATGAATGAGGATACGCATCAAGCCGCTTTCTCCAGGATTCGATTGTAGGAAGCCCGAACCGAGCCCCCGATTTGCAAGAATTCTTCCTTGGAGCCATCAAAAACCAAAACCCCTTCTTTGAGCACGAGTACCCTTTCCGCGAGTACTTCGACCTCCTCAGCGTCGTGTGTGGTGATGAGGATAGCGGTATCGTCCTTTTGTGCTTTCAAAAGGCGCCAGATCTCGGCTTTCATCTCGATGTCGAGGGCACTCGTGGGTTCGTCGAGCACGAGAAGACATGGGTTGGGCAAAAGGGCAAGGGCGAGTTCAAGGCGTTTTCGCTGACCGACACTGAGCTCCCCCGTCCGCTTGCCCATGATTTGCTCGAGTCCCAATTCGCGGGTGAGCTCGGCGGGGTCCTTTGGGTTTTGGTAATAGCCGCCGAAGAGCTTGAGGTGCTCGCCTACGCTCAGCTCCTCATAAAGCCCGGGTTTCTCCTGGAAGACAAACCCCCATTTTTCCTTCAGCGAAGGGGGCAGTGCTCGAGGGTCATGGCAGAAAACCTGGATTTCACCTTCCGAGGGGGAGAGTATTCCAGCGAGTGAGCGCACGAGTGTGGTCTTGCCTGATCCATTGGGTCCCAACAAGACCACCATCTCCGGGGCTTCTAGGGTGAAGGTGACATTCCTCAGCGCTTCTACGCCCGGGTAGCGCTTGTGAAGCTTTTTCACTTCGAGAATTGGCTGCCAGTAGATGACCAGACACCTCCTTTGGACGTTTGTGGAATGGTAACAGCGGAGTTTTCTAGTTATTAGGAGTGAGAATACAATTCTAGATTTTGAGCCCGTTGAAGCGGCTCTGGGCGGCGGAAAGACCCTCCTCCTTCCAGACCCGGACCGCCTCGGTCGCGGCCTCGAGCACCCGCTCGAGGGTGCGCCGTTCCTCCGGGGTGAAGGGCGAGAGGACGTAGCGCACCGGGTCCACCCCGGGCGGGGGGCGCCCGATCCCAATCCGGAGGCGGTCGAAGCCCGCCTCCCCCAGGGCCTCGATGATCGAGGCGACCCCCCTTTGCCCTCCGGAGGAGCCCCCGCGTTTTAGGCGGATCCGCCCGAGGGGGAGGTCCATGTCGTCGTGGACGACGAGGAGGCGGTCTAGGGGGATGCCCTTCTTGCGCACGGAGGGGGCCACCGCCCGGCCCGAGAGGTTCATGTAGGTAAGCGGCTTCATCAGCCAGCCGCGGTCCCACTCGGCGAGGAGGGCGTCGTTCTTTTCGCGGAAGACGAGGCCCTCCGCCTCGGCCAGCCGGTCGAGCACCATGAAGCCGGCGTTGTGGCGGGTCTTGGCGTAGCCGGGGCCGGGGTTTCCAAGCCCCACGATCAGAAAGCGCTCCACCGGCTCCATGTTATTCGCCGAGGGCGCGGAGGAGGGCGGCCTCGAAGCGCGCTTGGAAGCCGGCGAGGTCCACCCCGAGCACGAGCTCGGCGTTCTCCGCCCCGTCGCCGGTGACCAGCATGCCCCGGGTATGGACCCCGCCGAGCTCGACCAGGGCGGCGGTTTGTTCGGTCTTGGTCTTGAGCTCAGGGAAGAGCGCCGCCGCCATCGCGAGCGGGTCCGGGATCAAAAGCCCTGCGTGGCCCTTGCCCCTCAGGTAGCGGGCGGTGTGGTCGGTGAT
>WFXV01000002.1 GCA_015490435.1 Thermaceae bacterium | reverse complement strand
TGCTTCCTAAAAGCCTCGACTTGCTTGAGCTTTCGCAAGCGATCTTGAACCCTGGCATCGTCTGCCCCAGCTTCGATGAGAGCTTGGGCCCTCTTTGCTCCCCGCCATGCTTCCCGGCCAACCGTAGTAAGCTGCATTCGTGGGGACCTCCCTCTCCTGGAGTGGTCCCCACATTCTTATTGATCGAGTCTCACATGTGTCTGTCCGGGTTCAAAGCGCGGCTAGGGGCCGCGCTATTAGCTACACCGCTTTGGGCTAGGGGTCAAAGCTGGTGCTCGCACCCGCCGCGATCGCAAGGGCCACCAGGCTCATTAGGAGTCCGAATAGTTTCGCGAAGGTCTTCTTCATTTCCATTCCCCCTCTCTCTCCCTCAGGGTCCGGGGTGTTGCCCCTTTCCCTTTGTCTGAGGCTATGCTAGTATGAGCTGCAGCAAGAGTCAATAAGTTCAGTAGGTGCAAGAAAGTATAGCGCAGTGGCGTGGAGCACCTTTCTCGAGCTCCTTGAAAGCAAAAACCACCACCGCAGGTTTTTGCGGTGGTGGTCGGGATTCGGGAAAGTGCGATGGCGAAGGGAATTCCGGCAAAATGGCCGGGGAAAAATCCTTAACCCTACCCCTTAACGGGCATTTTACCCAATACCCCCAATTGGGGGACCCCGTTTGGGGTTGACCGCTTTTCCCGGAGCCCCGGATGGGGGAGGATAGGGTCGTGAACCTCTTTGTCGTCCCCACCCTCGGCCCTTTGCACCTTTCCCACCCTCGCTACAACGCGGTCACTTTGGTCGAGCTCACCTCCGCGTACCGGCCGGACGCGGTGCTCCTCGCCTCCTACAGCGAAGAGGGGCTTCGCCAGGGTCTCTGGCGGGAGGCCGAGGAGCTCGGCCTTTTCCATTTGCTTCCCTGGGCGGAGCGCGCGGGCGTGCGGGTGGAGGCTATTGGAGAGCGGGCGGAGGAGCTCAAGGCCGAGGCCGAGCGGTTTAGGGACTACCTGGAGCAGATGGAGCAGGGCCGGCGCTACCTGGAGGAGGAGGCCGAGGCCCAGCGGGAGCTCTTTTCGTGGCTGGAAGCTCCGCTTTCTCCCGAGAGCTGGCGGGCGGAGGAACCCCTGGGTGCCCTAAAGCGCTACCTCGAGTGGGTGGCGGCGCGCTTTGGCGAAGGGCCCGCCACCGGGTTCCGGAAAGAACGGATGCGGGAGGTCGCCCGCCGGATCCGGGCGCTTCCCCCGGGGCGCTACGCGGTCTGGGTGGACCTGCTTGACCTGCCGGACCTGCTCGCGGAGCTGCCCGAGGCCGAGCTCCCCGGCCCCCACGAGCCCACCGAGGCCGAGCGGGCGCGGGCGGTGCTCGACCGGGCCTGGCGGCTCGAGGAGGGGGACGATCTCTTTCGTTTGCTGGAGCAGCTCAGGGAGATCGGGGGCGCCGAGGCCGGCTATCTGGCCTCGCAGCTTTACCTGGCGGCGGGGCAGGTGGAGGACGCCGCCCTGCTGCTCGAGCAGGTGGCCGAGGGGGACTTCCACCACCCGGAATACCTCCCGGGCTACGTGCTCGCTCGGTTGGGGCAGCTCCGGGACCTGCTCGGCGAGCGCGAACGGGCGCTCCGGGCTTACCGGGGCGTGCTGGCCCTCTCCTGGGCGCCCAAGGAGGCCCGGGAGATCGCCCAGGCGGGGTTGCGCACGCCGTTTCGGATCGGCTAGGGAGAGGAGACCAGCCGCCCCAGGACGAGCCGGCTGACCTCGCGGAGGGGCTCGAAGACCCCGATGCCCTTGATCGCCACCGCCTCGAAGGTGGGGTACTTGGACTCGGGGTCCACCACCGCGCGGATCATGTCCACCGGCAGGGCGTCGGGGAGGTCGCGCTTGTTGATCTGGAGGACCAGCGGGATCTCCTCCAGGCTGAGCTCGTACTCCGCCAGGTTCTCCCGGAGGTTCCGCATGCTCTCGGCGTTGGCCCGGAGCCGGTTGGGGGCGCTGTCGGCCACGAAGACGATGCCGTCCACGCCCCGGAGGATGAGCTTGCGGGAGGCGTTGTAAAAGACCTGGCCGGGCACGGTGTAGAGGTGGAAGCGGGTCTTGAAGCCCTTGACCTCGCCCAGGTCCACCGGGAGGAAGTCGAAGAAGAGGGTGCGCTCGTCCTCGGTGGCGAGCGAGACCATCTCGCCCTTCCGGTCCTCGGGGATCTTGGAGTAGACGTACTTCAGGTTGGTGGTCTTACCCGAGAGGCCCGGGCCGTAGTAGACGATCTTGAAGTTGATCTCGCGGGTGGCGAAGTTGATCGTGCTCATGGTTCACCGAAAAGGTCGTCGAGCAGGGCGGAGGCGGACTCCCGGTACTCGGTGTCGAGGCCCAGCCGGGCGCGGGTCGCCCCCGACTCGACCTTGGCCCGCTGGGTGATGTGGTCCAGCCGGCCGGCGGCCTTCTTGCCAAAGAGCTTGACCCGGCCGACCGGGGCGTTTTGGTCGAAGATCACCACCAAGAGGGCGAGGTCGTTGACCTCCTCGACGTAGATGCCTTGCTTTTCCCCCTGGTGCACGATCTCGGAAAACCGCTTTTCGCCGAGGAGCTCGGCCAGGGCCTTGGTGGCGGCGGCGTTACCGGCGACCAGGGTGGCGAGCGAGTCGAGCGCGGGTGGGCGGGGCGCCCAAAGGGCTTCGCGGTGCGCCAGCACGAACCCCTTCCGGTCCACCAGGAGGGCGTACTGGGCGCCGGTTTCCTCTAGGAGTTCTTCCAGGACCCGGCTCGCCTCTTCGAAGGACTCCCCGAAGAGGGCGATCGAGGGCTCGATCATAGTGAGGCTAGTTTACCACAGAGAGCTAGGAATTCTGATCCCGGCTGTCCACGCGCACGGTGGTGCGGATGCCGCCGCGTACGTTGTAGACGGTCTCGACTACCAGGTAGTCGGGGTCCTCGAGGTGGCGGAGGACGTCTTCGTAGATGAGGGCGGTGACCTCCTCCTGGGTGATCCCGATCTGGCGAAAGGAGATCAGGTAGTACTTGAAGCTTTTGAGCTCTAGGATCCAGCTTCCGGGCACGTACTCCACGGTGAGCACGCCGTAGTCCGGTAGCCCGGAGAAGGGGCAGACGGCAGAGAACTCGCCGGGTTCGGTGCGGTAGACGACCCGCTCCTTTACGGGGCGGGTGAAGGGGATGCGGTCGATGGAACGCTGGCGGGCCTCGGGGGGGTAGAAGAGCCGGACCTCGCCGCTTGGGCGGATGCCGAACTTGGCCATGTAGCGGAGCGCTTCCTCGGTGTGGCGGCGGGCGTGCTCGAGCTCCGCCTCCACCAGCTTCTTAAGCTCCGGATCCATGCTCACCTCCCTGGCGCTCGCTGCGGGCGAGCAGGGCGAAGACGAGGCCGATGAGCGCCGGAACCGCGAGCCCGGCGAGGGCGTAGAAGAGGTAGCGGCTCGGGGTCTTGGTCTCGGGGAGGATGCCGGTGAAGAGGGTGGGGTTTTCCTCGAGGGGAAGGCGGATCTCCTTCCCGGTCATCGTCGCTTCGCCCTTGAAGGTGGTGTCGAGGAGCACGAGGACGTAGGCACCGGGGGGCGGAGGCGGGCTCAGGCGGGCGGTGTAGGTGCCGGGTTTTTGCTCCTTCAGAGGGACCCGCACCACCTCCTCGGCGGGGAGCTTGGCGCTGCCGGTGCGGGAGAGGACGCCGTCCTTCATCCAGCCGAGGAGGCGGTCGCTGGGGCGGGCGAGGATGAGCTCGAGCACAGCCCCCCGAATTGGCAGCGTGCTGGTCTCGCCCACCAGCGCCACCTCGACCTCGAGGGCGTCCGCGGTCTGGGTGAGGGTCACCACCGCCTGCACCGGCTCGGCGTGCGCCAGCGCCAGGGCGGCGAGAAAGGGCAACAAGGCAACCAGGCGACGCACGACCCTCAGCCTACCCTACTGGGGCAGAAGCAGCGTGCCCCGCATCTCCATTGGCTGCGCCAACACCCAAAGCGCGAGCGCCACCAGGAGGAAGAAGTAGGTGAAGACGATGCCCCCGGCGAGGAAGTGGTTGCGCTCGCGGGCGCGGCGGAAGAGCACGTAGCTCGCGGCCAAAAGCCCGAGGTAGAGGATCCCCACCTGGAGGGGATACAGCCAGTTCTCCGGGACCAAGGCGGCCAGCGTCCAGTCGGGCTCGCCCACCGGGAGCCCCAGGTTCAAGAGCGCCTGTTGGGTGACCGGGATGATGCTCGCCCAGCCGGTGAGGAAGTGGAAGGCGTAGTGGCCGGCCCACATGGCGAAGGCCAAGGGGAAAAACCCGGTTCCCCAAAACCGCACCGCCTTCAGGGGCGAGGCGCGCACGCCGGAAACCCGGTCGGCGAGCATCGCCACCCCCAGGGTGAGGAAGAGCCCGAGACCGGTCCAGAGCACGAAGATCGTCGAGAGCAAGAGCGCCTCGTTCCGGGTGCCGAGGAGCTCGGAGAGCCGCTCGGCGAGCTGGTAGTAGGGCGGGACCATGGCGAAGGCGTTCATGAACCCGGCGAAGAAGAGGAGCACCCCGAGCCAGACCACGTCGATCTTGTAGCGGGCCCAGGCGGCCTCGGTCCCGGGGGCCCGGAGCTTCCAGGCGACGTTGTCGTAGGGGCAGGCCCGCACGCAGTTCATGCAGAGGGTGCAGTCCATGTTGGACTGGATCTGGGGCACGTAGAGCTTGGTCTCGCATCCGGGAAAGCGGAGGCCCTCGGCGTTTGGGGCTTCCTTCAGGGTTTTGCGTCCGCTCGGGGTCTCCACCCGGCCGTTCACGCAGTACTTGCCCTCGCAGCGGAGGCAGACCTCGGGGTCGCGGGCGGCGATCTGGGTGGGGCTTACCGTGCTCAGGGTGAAGTTGAAGTTGCCGAGCGGGCAGACGTACTTGCAGAAGGTGCCCTCGGGGAAGAGGGCGTCGACCACGAAGGCGACCCCGAAGTAGCCGAGGATCAGCCAGGCGGTGAGCCAGGGGCTGGCCCAGAGGTCCCAGTACTCGTAGGCGAAGAGGTAGAAGAGGGTCAGGGCGATGACGAAGTACTTGTTCCGGAGCGCCCGGGGCCACTTGAACTCCGGGAGGAAGCGCTTGGCGAACCGGGTCGGCCCCCGGACCAGCATCATCGGGCAGGCGGCGCAGAAGAGGTTGCCGAGCACGGCGATGGCCAGGACCAAAAACCCCCGGTAGTGGAGCCAGACCGAGACGGTGGCGAAGTTCTTGGGGGCGAGCTGGCGGCCCATGAAGCCGTCGTAGAGGGCGAGGAGCGCCACCAGCAAAAGCGGCACCTGGAGCACGAAGCGGCTATAGCGCCAGCGGAAGAAGCGGCCGACGAGGGGGAGGCGGAGGAGGTCGGGGGTTCTCATGGGACCGTGAGGCGCACCTCCTTCACGTATTTCTTGCCCTGCTTATCGTACGCGGTGATGGTCAGGACCCAGTCGCCGCGCATGTTGAAGTCGAAGGCGTCCACCCGCCAAAGCCCGGGGCCGGCGGGGTGGGCCTCGTCCTCGACCGGGATCATGCCGGCGTGGGTCATGTCGCCGACCACCTCGACCCGGGTGAGCTCGAGCCTCGGGTCCACCTCGATGCAGATCTCGGCCTTGCCCACCGTGGGGTGCTCGGGCACGAAGCGGACCTCGGCCTCGAGGGGCTCGCCGGTCTTGGGGCGGCACGCCGAGAGCAGGACCAGCGCGAGCAGGAAAAGCCGGCGCACGCGCCCATGTTACCGCCCGAAAGATGAAAAATAGGGACATGGACGGCTACCCGGCGGTGGTCCAGATCGAAGTGCGTTACCGCGACCTCGACCCCCTTGGGCACGTGAACAACGCGGTCTACCTCTCCTACATCGAGCTCGCCCGGGTGCGCTACTTCGAGCTCCTCGGCGCGCTCGAGGGCGCTTTGGGGCGCGGCGAGG
>WFXV01000001.1 GCA_015490435.1 Thermaceae bacterium | reverse complement strand
GTACGAGTGCAGCCGCAGAAAGGTCAGTCGAGCCAGCGGGACGCGAACCACCGGTTTCCCTCCCGGAAGACCTCGAGCACCCCACCCCCCTCGACCTCGAGCAGGAGGTAGTCCCGGGGCGGCTCCCCGCGCCACCAGCGGCCTCCGTAGCGCCACCGGTCGAGGACCCGCACGACCCGGTGGCGCCGCCCCCTAAGCCGCACCGCCCCGGGCTCGAGCTCGACCGGATCCAGGATCAGGCGCATCGGGGACCTCCCGGGGGAGGTAGGTGAACGCGTGCTCGGCGGCCGGGGAGCCGGGGTCGGTGATCACCGCCCGCACGAACGCCCCGGGGAAGCGGCGGAACGCCTCGGCGAGGTCGCCGGTCCGCCGGAACAGCCCGTCCTGCTGCCCGGGGGTCCTGAGCCCGGTCAGGGTCGCCCGCACCCGCTCGACCGGGAACGCGAGCGCCCCCGAGCCCCGCAGGGCGGCCTCCAGGTGGAGCCGGAGGCGCCTCCTGCCCCTGAGCGGCTCCTTGGGCCGCCGCTCGGCGAAGAACCGGAGCCCGCCGGCCTCGACTTCCAGGAACAGCCGTCCGGCCGCCCGCCGGCCCAGGGCCCGGTCGAGCTCGCCGGCCAGGACCTCGAGGGCGGCGAGGGCCTGGGGGGCCTCCACCGGCTCCAGGAACTCGACGACCCGCTCCACCCGGGGGCCGGGGTCGAACACCGCCACCCCGGACCGGCCCGGCCCCTTGAGGTAGGGGAGAAGGGCCCGCCCCTCGGGGAGGAAGGCCTCGATCTGGGGGGTCGACCAGGCGGCGAGGTCGGCGGCGGTGGCCGCCCCCAGCCAGCGCAGCCGGCGGAGGCCCTCGGGGGTCAGCCCGACCGTGCGGAGGGCCTCGAGGGGGATCCCGGCCAGGCCGGGGAACCGGACCGCCTCGCCGGGACCGGCCAGGGCCGCCGCCAGCCGGGCCCGTTCCCGGGTCTCGCCAAGACCCACCGGGACCCGGTAGGTGGCGGCCAGGGCCCGGGCCCCGGCCCCGTCGAGCTCGAGGAGGGCCTCCCCGGGGGCGGGGGACTCGAGCCTGGGGGAGAACCCGGAGAGCTCGAACAGCCGGGCGTCCCAGGCGGCCTCGAGGCCGGCGGGGAGGGGGCGGAGCGCCAGGTGGTCGCTCTTCTTCCGGGCGACGGCCTCGCCCATTCCCTCCCGGATCCCCAGCGCCCGGGCCTCGGGGGAGAGGGCGACCACCCGCCCGGCGGCGACCGCCGCCACCGGGAGGGCCTCCAGGCCGGGCTCCCGCTCCCGGAGGACCCGGACCGGCCAGGGCGCGAAGCTGGCGAACGCGATCACCGGGCACCCCCACGGGGCTGGCTGGCGGTGGTCGGATGGACGGGGGCGTTTCGCTTCATAGTTCCCTCCCGTGCCCCCAGTTATAGCGCCTATAGTTGTCAGGTGGCAAGTATCTGGCGTGGTGTAATTTGGCATGGACCTTCCGGGAGCACGTGACTGCCGGGCGTTCCTCGCCGACCCTCGCCGCCGGGCGTCGGAGGAGGTGGACTTCGGGGTCCGGTGGCGGCACCTCGCCGAGCCGGGGCTCCCCTGGCGGGTGTCGTGGCTGGCGGCGACCGGCGAGCTCTACGCGGCCGAGCTCGCCCCCGAGGGCCCGCGGCGGTGCCTGGTCCTGGGGCGGTTCCCGGACCGCGACGCGGCCGAGGCGTTCATGGCCGGGTGGGCCGACCGCCCCCGGGCCGTGGGACCGCTCGTGAACGGGGTGGAGGCGCCATGGACCGGCTAGTGTCGCTCGGGCGGGGGCTCGCGGGGCTCGGGGAGCTCTACTGGTCCCCCGCCGGGGTTCTCTGGGAACGAATAAACGTGCGCACCGGCTCGTGGAGCCCAACCTCGTCTTAGACAGCAAAGGGCTCTACACGCCAAACTGTCGCGCACTACGCATTCGGCCAGCACGGCTAGGGGACGTGCTCTCCTCTCGCGGCGCCACACAAATCTTGCTCAATCCAAGCGTTGGCCGTTTTATAGGCAAGAAGCTCAAACAGGTCCGACACGCGGGCAAATGCGTTTCCCCTAGCACTCGCTGCCGCCATCCACTTGATGGGCTTCTCCTGGTCCTGCGGGCTCAGCGAAACAAGCATGAGGGTGAAATCCCCATATGGCTTTAAAAGCGTGATGTTTTCCCCACCCCACTTCCTGGTGGTGTAGCTAAAGCTGCCTCCTTGCAGATAGGGGTTATAGGTGAAAGAACCCGTCGTCGTATAGGACGGTGGAATGTACAGCTTGCTCTCGGCAACCCCAACACGTGGCTCGACCACCAGTAAATAGTCGGCCCTGTCTTGAAGAGCTTTGATGCGCTCAGACTCCGTTTTCCGACCAACGAGCCAGGGGTATATGTCCGTAGCCGACGAAAGGAAGCTCACCCCGGAACACGCCTTCAAATGCTTCTTGAATAGGGCTTCCAGCCGCATGCGCTGGCCAAAATCACCAGAGGCCACGAAAACGCCCACGCGCTTACCCTCAAGTCGTTCGTGGTCCACAACAACCGGGTTGAAGCGGATGCCAACAGCCCATCGGTAACGCGGAGCGCAGCCTTCGAAAAGGACTAGCAGCGCTACTAGGGCAAGAGGTGCGTATTTTCTCATAACTCACTCAAGCTTACCCGAACAGCGACTTGTAGAGGACCCGGAGGGGCTCGCGGTCCTTGAACTCGACCGCGAGGGTGCCGTCGGGGTAGCGGAGGACCCGGTGGCCGGGGGGGAGGAGGTCGAGCCGGGCCTCAATCCGCTCCCAGCGCCCGGCGAGCTGGGGCTTCACCACGATGTAGTAGGGCCCCTCGCCGACCAGGCCCATGTACCGGCCCTTCTCCAGGGGCGGGAGCTCGGGGAGGGGTTCCTCCCTCACCGGCTCGGGTTCGGGCTCTGGCCTGGCCTTCGCGGGCCCGGGCTCGCGGAACGGGAGCGCGGGGGCGAGGACCCGGCCCTCCTCGCCAGGGGCCAGGAGCTCGACCGGCTCCACCCGGGTGCTCAGGAGCCGCCCCCGCTCCAGCCGGACGCGGGCCGCGAGGCCGCCGCCCCGCTCGGGCCAGGGCAGGGGGTCCTCCCGGCGGACGAGGGTCAGGCGGAACGGGCGGGCGG